>NZ_JAHWBL010000039.1:0-32072 GCF_029493445.1 Nocardioides sp. ChNu-99
GGCGCGCTCGGGCGACCAGGCGGGGGTGACGACGGCCCGCGGCTCGCCCGGCGGCAGCGCCGCCGCCGGGGTGAGGGCGGGGTCGAGGGCGAGGCGGGCGGCGACGGCCGCGCCGAGGGCCGTGGCGTGGGCGGACGGGTGGACCTCGACGGGCACCTGCGCGCGGTCGGCGAGGGCCTGCAGCAGCACGCGGGAGCGGGTGAGACCCCCGTCGACCCGCAGCCGGTCCACGGCGGCGCCGTCGCGGCGTACCAGCTCGAGCAGGTGCACCACCGACGCCGCGACGCCCTCGACGACGGCCCGCACCACCTCGCCCCGCCCGGTGCCGAGCCGCAGGCCGGTCAGCGATGCCGTCGCACCCGGCTGCCACCACGGGGCGGCGAGCCCCGTGAGCGCCGGCACGAACTGCACCCCGCCCGCGTCGGGCGCGGCCACGGCGTCGACCTCCGCAGCCCCGGCGAGCACGCCCAGCCCCGCGAGCCAGTCGACCGCCGACGCGGCCGTGTAGACCTGCCCGTCGAGGCAGAAGCGGGTCTCGTCGCGCAGCCGCCAGGCGGGGCAGGTCACGAGACCGCCGGCCGAGGCGACGGGCGCGGTGCCGGTCTGCACGAGGAGGAAGGCGCCGGTGCCGAAGGTGCACTTGGCGGCGCCGGCCTCCCAGCCGCCCTGGGCGAGCAGCGCGGCCTGCTGGTCGACGACGAGACCGGTCACGGCGAGCGGCGGGCCGAAGACCTCGGTGGTGCCGACGACGTCGTCGCTGGCGACGATGGCCGGCAGCGGCTCGTCGGCCAGGTCGAACAGGGCGAGCAGCTCGGCGTCCCACGCCGCGGGCTCGGCGAGCGTCGTCAGGAGCGAGCGGCCGGCCGTCGAGACGTCGGTGACGAAGGCCCCGCAGAGCCGGTGGACCAGCCACGTGTCGGTGGTGGTCACGACGCCCTCGGTCGTCCGGTGCTCGCGCAGCCACCGCAGCCACCGCAGCTTCGGGGCGGAGAAGTAGGGGTCGAGCACGAGGCCGGTACGACGCGCGACCTCGTCGCCGTGCCCCCGCGCCCGGAGGTCGTCGGTGATCGGGGCGGCGCGGCGGTCCTGCCAGACGACGGCCGCCGTCAGCGGTCGACCCGTGGCCCGGTCCCAGGCCAGGACCGTCTCGCCCTGGTTGGCCAGCGCGACCGCGGCGACAGCGCCGTCGGGCAGCGCTGCGTCGGCGAGCGCGCGCCGACCGGTGGTGACGACCGCCGACCACAGCACCTCGGGGTCGTGCTCGACGCCCCCGCCGGGCAGGTGCTGCGGCGGGTGGGCGACCTCGGCGGCGGCCAGCACGGCGCCCTCGGGGTCGACGACGACGGACTTCGTGCCGGACGTGCCTTGGTCGATCGCGAGCACGTGGTGCACGGGCGTCTCCGGGGTCAGCTGGGCGGGTCGTTGGTATATACCATGCGCCCTAGGCCATGGCCGGCGCAAGTGCTACGTTGCCGACCGTGCCCCCACGACCCCCGTCGCGGCCTGCGCCGCGGCCCGCACCCCGGCCCGCGCCCCGGTACGTCGGCATCGCCGACGAGCTGCGCAGCCGGATCGTGCGGGAGGAGCTGGCGCCCCACACGCTGCTGCCCTCGGAGCGCGAGCTGGGGGAGACCCTCGGGGTGTCGCGGATGACCGCCCGCCAGGCGCTGACGGTGCTGGCGAACGAGGGCTACGTCTACCGCCGCCCCCCGCGCGGCACGTTCGTGGCCGAGAAGCGGCACGTCTTCCGCGTCGGCTCCTTCAGCCGCGAGGTCGAGCGGGGCGGCCGGGTGCCGACCGCCGTCGTGCTGAGCGCGACCGTCGCCGAGGCCGACGTCGAGACCGCCGCGGCGCTGGGCGTCGACGTCGGCGCCCCCGTGCACCTCGTGCGGCGCCGACGCAGCGCCGACCGCGACGCCATCGCGCTGGAGTCCTCCGCCTTCCCCGTCGCGCTCACGCCCGGACTGCTCGAGCGCGACCTCACCGGATCGCTGTGGGAGCTGCTCGCCGAGGCCTACGACATCGTCGTCACCACCACCCGGGCCACGCTCGCCTCCGTCGTGCTCGACGACGAGTCGTGCGCGCTGCTCGACGCGGTGGCGGCGACGCCGGGCACGCGTCTGGTGCGCGCCGCGCTGGACGCCGACGGACGCTGCGTCGAGCTCGCCCGCGACCTCTACCGCTCCGACCGGGCGGTCTTTGAGGTGGAGGCCGACGTCACCAGGTGAGCACCTCGACGTCCGGCCACCGCAGCCGGGCGGCCGCCACGACGGGGCGCCGCGCGTTGACGAGGTGCCGGTGGCGCGCCCGCTCGAGCAGCGGGAAGTCGGAGGCGGCGTCGGTGTAGGCGTGGTCCCACGCCGTGATCCCGGCCGCCGCGGCCCGCACGACCTTGTGCGCGCCGTACGTGTGGTCGGTCAGCAACGACCCGCCGATCCCGCCCGCGATGCGGGAGGCGACGACCCGCACCTCGGCGAGGCCCAGCGCGTCGAGGAAGGCCCGCACCGTCACGGCCAGTCCCGCCGACACCACCGTCACGTCGCCCTCGGCGAGGTGCGCGCGCATCACGTCCACGGCCGCGTCGACCCGCCAGGCGGGGTCGGCGGCCAGCTCCGCGCCCAGGCGCCAGGCCGCCTCCTCGACGTCGGCCCGCCGGGAGCCGACCAGCGCGGCCCGCACGACGAGGAGGGACGCGGGAGCCCGCAGCGGGGGCGCGACGGAGGTGACGGCGTACCCCACCAGCGGCCCGGCCGCCACCGGCAGCAGCCACGGCCGGGCGCGCAGCCGACGGCGCAGCAGCTCGACGGTGGAGTCGTGACGCACGACGACCCCGTCGAAGTCGAGGACGGCGTGGGGACGGACGGCGGGGTCGGGCGACGGCACCCGCAGACCGTACGACGCACCCCGCCCCTCCCGTTCGTGGTAGCAGCGCTGCGGAATGTCTGGCGCTGCTACCACGAGAGCCCGGCGCCCCTCCATAAGCCCGGCGCCCCCGCGCGCATGGATCCGCGCATGGTGCGCGCCCGGACGGCCGCGTGTAACACGCGGGTGACGCGGCGCGCCTACCGTCCGGGAGCGTGACCGTGTTCCGACAGACCCTCGGGTCGACGACCTACCGCTTCGACCACCTGGTCGAGCTCATGGCGAAGGCGTCGCCGCGCCGCTCCGGCGACGAGCTCGCGGGCTGCGCCGCCGCGACCGACGCCGAGCGCGCGGCCGCCCAGTGGGCGCTCGCCGACGTGCCGCTCGACCTCTTCCTCACCGAGCTGCTCGTGCCCGCCGAGACCGACGACGTCACCCGTCTCGTCCTGGAGCAGCACGACGCCGCGGCCTTCGCCGCGATCTCCCACCTCACCGTGGGCGGCCTGCGCGACTGGCTGCTCGACGTCGTCACGCTGCCCGACGCCGCGGAGCGGCTCGCCGCCGTGCGCTGGGCGCTCACGCCCGAGATGGTGGCGGCGGTCAGCAAGCTGATGCGCAACCAGGACCTCGTGCGGGTGGCGCGGGCGGTCGAGGTGGTCACCGCGTTCCGCACCACGATCGGCCTGCCGGGGCGCCTGTCCACGCGCCTGCAGCCCAACCACCCCACCGACGACCCGCGCGGCATCACCGCCGCCACCCTCGACGGGCTGCTGCTCGGCGCGGGCGACGCGGTCATCGGCATCAACCCGGCCACCGACTCCCCGCAGGCGGTCACCGACCTGCTCCACCTGCTCGACGACGTGCGCCGGCGCTACGACATCCCCACCCAGTCGTGCGTGCTCACCCACGTCACGACGGCCATCGGGCTCATGGAGGCCGGGGCGCCCGTCGACCTCGTCTTCCAGTCGATCGCCGGCACCCAGGGCGCCAACGAGGGCTTCGGCGTCACGCTGTCGATGCTCGCCGAGGCGAACGAGGCCGGGAAGGCGCTGGGGCGCGGCACGGTGGGATCGAACGTCATGTACTTCGAGACGGGCCAGGGCTCAGCGCTGAGCGCCGGGGCCCACCTCGGCACCGGCGGTCGCCCGGTCGACCAGCAGACCCTGGAGACCCGCGCGTACGCCGTCGCCCGCGCCTTCGACCCCCTCCTCGTCAACACCGTCGTCGGGTTCATCGGCCCGGAGTACCTGTACGACGGCAAGCAGGTCGTGCGTGCCGGGCTGGAGGACCACTTCTGCGCCAAGCTGCTGGGCCTGCAGATGGGCGCCGACGTCTGCTACACCAATCACACCGAGGCCGACTCCGACGACATGGACGTGCTGCTGACGATGCTGGCCGCCGCCCGCGTCGGCTTCGTCATCTGCGTGCCGGGCGCCGACGACGTGATGCTCGGCTACCAGAGCCTGTCGTTCCACGACGCCCTCTACGCCCGGGAGGTGGTGGGCGCCCGCCCGGCGCCCGAGTTCGAGGCCTGGCTGTCACGGGTGGGGCTGATGTCGCCGGAGGGGCGGGTGCTGCCCGTGGACCCGCGCACCTCCGCGCTGCGCACCCTGGGGGCCGGCGCATGAGCGACGAGGACTTCTGGGCGGCGATGCGTCGCACGACGGCGTCCCGCATCGGGCTGGGCCGCACCGGCGACACCGTCGCGCTGCGCGACGTGCTCGCCTTCCGCGCCGCCCACGCCCAGGCCCGCGACGCCGTGCACGTGCCGGTCGACGTCGCGGCGCTGAGCGCCGACCTGGAGGCGCGCGGCCTGGGCACGCCGTACGTCGTGCGCAGCCGCGCCGGGGACCGGGGGGAGTACCTGCGGCGCCCCGACCTCGGTCGCGAGCCCCTCGACCTCTCGGCGCTGCCCGCAGCGGCGGAGGGGGAGGGGCCCGACATCGGCGTCGTGCTGGCCGACGGCCTGTCGGGCCAGGCGCTCACCGACCACGCGCCCGCGCTCGTGGCGGCCCTGCGCGCGACCCTGCCGTCGTCCCTCACCTGGGCGCCCCTCGTGGTGGCCACCGACGCCCGGGTCGCCCTCGGCGACCACGTCGGCGCGCGGATGGGCGTGGGCACCCTGCTCGTCGTCATCGGCGAGCGCCCGGGCCTGTCGGTGCCCAGCAGCCTGGGCGTCTACCTCACCCACCGGCCGCGGCCGGGGCGGCGGGACTCCGAGCGCAACTGCGTCTCCAACGTGCACCCGCCCGACGGCCTCGACCACGGTACGGCGGCCCGCGTCGTCGCCGCGCTCGTGACGGGTGCGCGCGCCCTGGGGGAGTCGGGGGTCCGGCTCAAGGACACCTCGGGTGCCCTCGCCGGGGGGCCCGGTGGCGTGCCCGACGCCCCCGCGGTGTCCGAGAACTGAGACGAGCACCGCCCGACGGCCCCCGCCGACGCCCTTCCACGGTGTCGGCGGGGGCCGTCGCACGCGGTCGTCGTGGCCTGGGTCACAGGCGCGCGGCCCTCAGTCGGGCGAGACCTGGATCACATCGCTGACCAGCGGAATCGCCTCCTGACGACCTCGCGAGCGACCCGGATCGCACCCGCCGTGACGCCGGCGTTGCCCTCGTGTCACCGGCGCATTACATAAGCGATCACCTATGTTGCTGGTCAACAGACGTATTAGACACGCATGTTGTCGCTCGCGCAGGATCCTCTCCGACCCCCCGCCTGACACTCGGATCGAGGCGGAACGCGTTCGGTACCGGCCGGCCCCCGCGGCCGGCCGGGACACCTCGAGAGGACCCCCATGCGCACCTCCACCACCACGCGCCTCCGTGCCGCCGCACGTCCCCGTGTCGCGGCGCTGACGGCCGCCGCCGTCGCCTCGCTGACCCTGGCCGCCTGCGGCGGCGGGAGCAGCTCCGCGAGCGAGAGCACCCTGCGCTTCGGCCTGTCGGCCGAGCCCGTCACCCTGACGACGGGCGTCTGGCAGGGCTCCGCGACCAACTTCGTGCTGACCCTCGTCCACCGCGGGCTCATGACGCTCGACGAGTCGGGCGAGCTCGTGCCCGGCCTCGCCGAGTCGGTCGAGACGCCCGACCCCACGACGTACGTCTTCACCCTCCACGAGGGCCTGACGTTCTCCGACGGCTCGCCGCTGACGGCGCAGAACGTGAAGAGCTCGCTGGAGTACTACGCGGACCCCGAGTCCGGCTCCACGCTCATCGCGGGCCTGCAGGACATCGCCGAGATCACCGCCGACAGCGACACCCAGGTCACCATCACGCTCGCCGCGCCCAACAACGCGTTCCTCGAGTACCTCGCGGTCCCGACCGCCGCGATCGTCCCCGACGCCAGCCTCAACGCCGACACGCCCAACAACGTCGGCGCCGGCCCGTTCGTCCTCGAGGACAGCCAGGCGGGCGTCGGCATGACGCTGGCGAAGTTCGACGACTACTACGACGCCGAGGACGTGGCGCTCGAGGAGATCGACGTCTCCTACTACGCCGACGGCGACGCCCGCGCCAACGCGCTCGTGAGCGGCGACGTCGACATGATCGACTACGTCACCTGGGAGAACTTCGACCGCGTCGGCGACACCGACGGCGTCGAGCTCGCCGCCCAGCCCGGCCCGTTCCAGTACGTGCAGTTCAACACCGTCGAGGGCCCCTTCGCCGACCCGCTGGTGCGCGAGGCCGTCGCCCACGCGATCAACCGCGACAACGCCCTGACCGCCGCCTTCCAGAGCAACGGCGAGCCGCTCTACGGCGTCGTGATGCCCGAGGACCCCGCGCTCGAGGGCGTCGGCGACGACCTGTGGAGCTACGACCCCGACCGGGCGAAGGAGCTGCTGGCCGAGGCCGGCTACCCCGACGGCTTCTCCGCCACGCTGCTCGCCACCTCGCAGTACACGTTCCTCCAGGACACCGCGCTGTCGGTGCAGCAGGACCTGCAGGCCATCGGCATCGACGTCACCCTCGACGCCCCCGACTGGTCGGGCCGCCTGGAGAAGGGCGCGGCCGGCGACTACGACCTCGCCGTCTCCGGCGACGTCGGCATCGTGACGAACCCGTCGTACCTGCTCGGCCACGTGCAGGGCCCGGACAACTTCAACCGCAGCTTCGGCTACCAGAACCCCGAGATCGCGGCGGCGCTGACCGACGGCCTGCGCGCCACCGACGACGCGGCCCGCGTGGCGGCGTACGAGGAGGCGTTCTCGATCTTCGCCACCGACGTGCCGTTCGCGACCATCGACACCCGCGACCAGGCCTGGGCCCACAGCGACGACGTCGAGGGCTTCGCCAACCTGCCGGGCTTCCACACGTTCTTCAGCGGCTACACGCTGGCGAACACCTCCATCGAGCGCTGAGCGACGCCGGAGAGGGACGACCGTGTTCTCGTACGTGCTGCGCAGGATCGGGGTGGGCGCCGGCCTGGTGCTCCTGGTCCTGACGCTCATCTTCCTGGCCCTGCACCTGGTGCCCGGCGACCCCGCGATGCTGCTGCTCTCCCAGGGTGACGGCGCGTCCGTCACCCCGGAGGCGGTCGCCCGGGTCCGGACCCAGCTCGGCCTCGACGAGCCGCTGCTCACGCAGTACTGGCAGTTCCTCTCCGGCGCGCTCACCGGCGACCTCGGCGAGTCGTTCCGCAACCAGCAGGCGGTCTCCGAGGCCATCGGCGAGCGTCTGCCGCGCACGCTGGAGCTCGTCGGCCTCGCGACGCTCATCGCGGTCGTCGTCGGCGTGCCGTGGGGCGCGCTGGCGGCCCGCAAGGGCGGCTGGTTCGACTCGCTGACCTCGGTGCTCACCTCCATCGGCGTCGCCCTGCCGGTCTTCGTGTTCGGCTCGGTGCTCATCCTCGTCTTCGCGCTGAACCTGGGTTGGCTGCCCGCCGGCGGCTTCGCCGAGTGGGGCGAGGACCCGGGCCGCCACGCCCAGGTGCTCGTGCTGCCGGCCATCGCCCTGGCGGTGGGCTTCGCCTCCACGGTGGCGCGGATGACCCGCTCCGCGGTGCTCGAGATGCTCCACCAGGACTGGGTGCGCACGGCCCGCTCGCTCGGCCTGTCGCGCCGGGCGGTGTTCCGCCGCTACGTGCTGCGCAACTCCCTGACCCCCGTGGTGACGACGGTGGGCATCGGCGTCGGCACGCTGCTGGGCTCGACCGTGCTCGTCGAGCGGGTCTTCAACTACCCGGGGCTCTCGAGCCTGCTGGTCGAGGCCGTCACCGCCCGCGACTACCCGGTCGTGCAGGGCATCGTCATCACGATCGCCGTCCTGTTCGTGTCCATCAACATCCTCGTCGACGTGCTCTACGGCGTGCTCGACCCGAGAGTGAGGCGATGAGGGTGCTGACCCGTCTCCGTCACGCGCTGAGCCCCCTGCGGGCCGTCGCCCTGGCCTACGTCGGCCTCATGCTGCTCGTGCTCCTGCTCGCCCCGGTGATCTCACCGCACGACCCGCTGACCCAGGACGTCGCGAACCGGCTGCAGTCGCCGGGTCTCGGCACCCACCTGCTCGGCACCGACGAGCTGGGCCGCGACATCCTCAGCCGCGTCGTGCACGGCGCCCGCGTCGAGCTGCTCATCGCGCTCGGCGCCACGCTCCTCGCGATGGTCCTCGGCACCCTGCTCGGCCTGCTGGGCGGCTACTTCGGCGGCCTCGTCGAGGTCCTCACCATGCGCGTGCTCGTCGACGTGCTGCTCGCCTTCCCGCCGATCATCCTGGTGCTGCTCGCGGTGACGCTGCGCGGCCCCGGTACGGCGACGCTCATCGTCGCGATGGGTGTGCTGTTCGCGCCCACCTTCGCCCGCATCGCGTACGGCCAGGTCATCTCGGTGAAGCGGCTGGAGTACGTCGAGGCCGCCACCGCGTTCGGCGCCCCGACCCGCACCCGGCTGCTCGGCGTGATCCTGCCGAACATCTCCGCGCCCCTCATCGTGCAGGTCTCGCTCACCATCGCCACGGCGATCCTGCTCGAGTCCGGTCTCAGCTACCTGGGCCTGGGGGTCGTGCCGCCGACCCCGTCGTGGGGCTCGATGGTGGCCCAGGGCCAGCGCTACCTGTCCAGCGACCCCCACGTCCTGCTCGTGCCCGGCGCCTTCGTCGTGCTCACCATCCTGGCCTTCGGCCTGGTCGGCGACGCGCTGCGCTCGGGGCTCGACCCGAAGTCGAGGAACCAGCGATGACCCAGCCCGTGCTCGAGAAGACCCCGACGACCACCGCGCTGCTCGAGATCTCCGACGTCAGCGTCGAGTTCGGCGGCCCGAAGCGGTTCACGGCCGTCACCCACGGCATCAGCTTCTCCGTCGCCCCCGGCGAGACGGTCGCGCTCGTCGGCGAGTCCGGCTCCGGCAAGTCGGTGACCGCCATGGCGGTGCTCGACCTGCTGCCGGAGGGCGCCCGCCGTACCGGCTCGATCCGGCTCGCCGGCGAGGAGCTGGTGGGCGCGTCGGAGCGGCGGATGCGGGAGGTGCGCGGCAACGACGTGGCCGTGATCTTCCAGGAGCCCATGACGGCGCTCAACCCCGTCTACACGATCGGCCACCACCTGGTGGAGGCCATCCGCAGCCACCGCGACGTCGACAAGGCCGCCGCCCGGGAGCGGGCCGTCGAGCTGCTGCGCCAGGTGCACATGCCCGACCCCGAGGTGAAGGTCGGCCACTACCCCCACCAGCTCTCCGGCGGGCAGCGGCAGCGGGCGATGATCGCCATGGCGATGGCCTCGGAGCCCCAGCTGCTCATCGCCGACGAGCCGACCACGGCGCTCGACGTCACGGTGCAGGCCGAGATCCTCGACCTCGTGCGCGAGCTGCAGCAGCGCACCGGCATGAGCGTCCTCGTCATCACCCACGACATGGGCGTCGTCGCCGACGTCGCCGACCGCGTCGTCGTGATGCGCGACGGCCGGGTCGTCGAGGAGGCGCCCGCCGTCGAGCTGTTCGCCCGCCCCCGCCACGAGTACACGCGGGCGCTCCTCGACGCCGTCCCCCGCCTCGGGTCGGGTACGACGAGCTCCGCCGTCGTCGACCGCGACGCCACCCCGGTGCTCGAGCTGTCCGGGGTCGCCATCGAGTACCCCGGCTCGTTCCGCCGGTCCGGCTTCCGGGCGGGTCACGACCTCGACATCCGCGTCGCGCCCGGCGAGATCGTGGGCCTGGTCGGCGAGTCCGGATCGGGCAAGTCGACGATCGGGCGCCTCGCCATGGGCCTCCTGCCCGTCGCGGAGGGCCGGATGAGCATCGCCGGGCGCGACGTGAGCGCCGGCGGCAAGGCCGACCTGCGCCACGTCCGCGAGCACGTGTCGATGGTCTTCCAGGACCCCGCGTCCTCGCTCGACCCCCGGCGCACCATCGGCCAGGTGGTCACCGACCCGCTGCGCTGGACCGGGAAGCTCACCGACCGCAAGGCCTGCCGCCTGCGGGCCGAGGAGCTGCTCGACCAGGTCCGGCTGCCCGAAGGCGTGGGTCGACCGCTACCCCCACGAGCTCTCCGGCGGCCAGCGCCAGCGGGTCGGCATCGCCCGGGCGATGGCGACGAACCCCCGCCTCCTGGTGGCCGACGAGCCCACCTCGGCGCTCGACGTCTCGGTGCAGGCCGCGGTGCTCGACCTCTTCTCGGACCTGCAGCGCGAGTTCGGCTTCTCCTGCCTCTTCATCACCCACGACCTCTCGGTCGTGGAGCAGCTCGCCACCTCCGTGGTGGTGCTGCGCAGCGGCCGGGTGGTCGAGCAGGGCACCACGGCGCGGGTGCTGGACGCCCCGCAGGAGGACTACACGCGCCGGCTCATCGCCGCCGCCCCCGTCCCCGACCCCGAGCTGCAGGCCCGTCGTCGCTCCGAGCGGCTGGCCGGCTGACGTGGAGACCCGACGCCTCGAGATGTACGTGTCGCTCGTCGACGCGCAGAGCTTCCGCACGGCTGCGGACGCCCTCTTCATCAGCCAGCCCGCCCTCAGCCAGCAGATCATCCGCCTGGAGACGGACCTCGGCATCCAGCTGCTCGACCGCTCCACCCGGCCGTTCACCGTCACGGCGGCGGGCCGCGAGTTCTACATCCGCTGCCGCGCGGTGCTCGAGCACGTGAAGGACCTCGAGGGGCTCCTCGGGGAGATGCACGCCGGCGAGCTGGGGCGGGTGCGGGTCGCCATGGCCCACTCGCTCGTCTTCGGCCACCTGCCGAGCGTCATCAAGGAGTACCGCGACGCCTCGCCGCAGGTCGACGTGCCCATCACCTACTCCACCACCGCGCAGATCGTCGAGGAGCTCGAGGGCGGCCGCCAGGACGTCGCCGTCCTCCTGACCGAGCACACCGACAAGGGCTTCACGAGCCGCGAGCTCTTCCGCGAGCCGTACCTCGTGGCGCTGCCCGACGACCACCGGCTCGCCGCGCAGGACGAGGTCTCGGTCGCCGACCTGCGTCACGAGCGGATCATCACAATCCCGCGGCACTCGGCGCCCGAGAACCACGACGCCCTCGTCGTGGCCTGCATGAAGGCCGGGTTCAGCCCCCGCGGCCCCATCGCGGCGGGCTCGTACCTCGACCACATCGGCATGGTCTCGGCCGGCTCGGGCGTGGCGTTCCTGCCCCGGTCGCTGACGACGATGCAGATGCCGAACGTGGTCTACCGCCCGCTCGTGGCGCCGAGCATCCCGACGGTGGTGTCGCTGTCGTGGCACCCCGACCGCGTCACGCCGGCCGTCGCGAAGTTCATCGAGCACGTGTGCCTCGCCTACCGCCGGCCCGCGGACGCGAGCCGGCCGTGGCTGCCGGCGTACCAGGACCAGCTGGCCCGCACCCGGGCCGGCGCCCCCCACCAGGACCAGACCGACCCCCAGCCCGACCCCCAGCCCGACCCCCAGCACGACCCCCAGCACGACCCCCAGCACGACCCCCAGCAGCAGAGAGAGGACGTCACCCAGTGAAGATCGCGCTGTGCCAGATGCGCTCCAGCGAGGACAAGGCCGCCAACCTGGCCGAGATGCGCCGGCTCGCGGAGATCGCCGTGGCCCGCGGCGCTGAGCTGCTCGTCTACCCCGAGTGGGCCATGTACGAGCTGCCGGACCTCTCGCGCGCCTTCGTCGACAACGCCGAGCCGCTCGACGGCCCGTTCGCGGGCCAGGTCGGCCAGCTCGCGAAGGAGCACGGCGTCACCGTCGTGTTCGGCCTCGTCGAGACCTCGCCCGACCCCGACCGGGCCTACAACGCGCTGCTCGTGCTCGGACCCGACGGCGAGCGCGTCGCGGCGTACCGCAAGCAGCACCTCTACGACGCGTTCGGGTTCAAGGAGTCGGACTTCATCTGCCCCGGTGAGCTCGACGCCCCGGAGACGTTCGCCGTCGGCGGGGTCGAGGTCGGCATGCTGACCTGCTACGACCTCCGCTTCCCGGAGGCGTCGCGCCGCGTCGTGGACGCCGGCGCGCAGGTGGTGCTCTACCCGGCGTCGTGGGTGCCGGGGCCGCGCAAGGAGTTCCACTGGAAGACGCTGCTGCTGGCCCGCGCCATCGAGAACACGGTGTTCGTCGCGGGCGTCTCCCAGGCCCCGCCGCTCGGCATCGGCTCCGCCCTGGCCGTCGACCCGATGGGCTCGACGATCGCCGAGCTGGCGGAGGCGATCGACGTCGCCGTCTTCGAGGTCGACCCCGGCCGCACCGAGGTCGTGCGCGCCAGCAACCCCAGCCTCGCCAACCGCCGCTACCGGCTCGACGCCTGAGCGTCCGGCCCGCCCCGACCGACCCTCCGAGAGGACATCCCCACCCATGACCACGACCCCGCAGCTGGGCGCCTGGCTCTCCGACTCCAACACCGCCGTCGCGGAGATCGTGGCGAAGCTCGGCTACGACTTCGTCATCCTCGACATCGAGCACGGACCGTTCGACCTCGAGACGCTCGAGCGCTTCCTGCCGCTGCTCAAGGGCCTCGGCCTCACCGTGCTCGCCAAGGTGCTCGTGCCCGAGCGTGGCCCGATCCAGCAGGCGCTCGACTTCGGTGCGGACGGCGTGATCATCCCGCACGTCGAGAGCCTGGAGCACGCGAAGCTCGTCACGAGCTACGCCAAGTTCCCCCCGCTCGGCGACCGCAGCGCCGCCGGCGGCCGCACGGTGCAGTACGGCGGGTTCTCCGACGAGTGGTACCGCAACGCCGACGCCACCACCCTGTGCTTCCCGATGGTCGAGGACGCGGGCGCGTTCGACGACGTCGAGGCGATCCTGGCGCTCGACACCGTCGACGGCGTCTTCATCGGCCCGACGGACCTGTCGCTGCGCCGTGGCCGCGGCTCCTACACGCGCAGCGAGGAGGACTTCGCCGACATCGCCCACGTCGCGAAGTGCGCCGAGGTCGCGGGCAAGCCGTGGATCCTGCCCGCCTGGTCGGAGGCCGAGAAGAAGCTGGCCGCCGAGCACGGCGCGAGCTACATCGCGCTGCAGATGGTGCACGAGGCTGTCGTGCAGGGCTTCACCGCGCCCAAGCAGCTGATGGAGGGCATCCTCGGGCGGTCCTGACCCGCAGGACGACGGCGGGCGGGGGACGGACGGTCCCCCGCCCGCCGTCGTGCGTCAGACGGCCCCGCCCATGCGGTAGCCGACGCCCCGCACGGTGTGGATGAGGCCGCGGTCGCCCGAGGCCTGGGTGAGCTTGCGGCGCAGGTTGCCGATGTGGACCTCGACGAGGTGGGCGTCGCCGACCCAGTCGTTGCCCCACACGGTGCGCAGCAGCGCCTCGCGGGTCCACACGCGCGCCGGGGTGCGCATGAGGTGGGTGAGCAGGTCGAACTCGGTGCGCGTGAGGTCGACCTCCTCGTCGAGCACGAACGCGCGGCGCCCGTCGACGTCGATCGCGACGGGACCGTGGCGCAGGACCTCGTGGTCCGCGGGGACGGGCGCCCCACCGAGCACGACGGTCTCGACGGCGCTCGCGGGCGTCGCGTCCTCCACGACGGGGATCGCTCCGCTGCCGCTGCCGCTGCGGGGACGGCGGAACATCGCGGTCACCCGGGCCTGCAGCTCACGCGGGCTGAACGGCTTGACGAGGAAGTCGTCGGCGCCGGTCTGCAGGGCCATGAGGCGGTCCACCTCGTCCTGGCGCGCGGAGACGACGATCAGGTAGGCGTCGGAGAACTCGCGGACGCGGCGGCACACCTCCAGCCCGTCGATGCCGGGCAGGCCCAGGTCGAGGGTGATGAGGTCGGGCTCCCACTCCCGCGCGAGCTGCAACCCGTCGCGGCCGGTGGCCGCGGTGCGGATCACGAACCCCTGCGCCGAGAGGGTCAGGTCGATGAGCGAGCGGATGTCCGCATCGTCCTCCACCACGAGGGCACGACGGTCCGGGCTCCCGTCGCCCGCCACTCCTGGTTCCACAAGGGGTGATTCTTGCAGATGAACCCCTACCGGCGCGGGAGGACCGGCTGCTGGGTCCGTACTCTGGTGGAGTGTCCGGCCGTTCCGTCCCCCCCGCGCTGCGCGCGCGGGTGCTGCCGGTGCACCTGCTGGGCCTCGCGGCGGTCTCCGTGGCGACGGGCCTCGGACTCTGGCAGCACGACGCCTGGCAGGCCCACCGCGAGCTCGCCGCTCGCGAGGTGACGCAGCGCGAGCCCGTCGCCCTCGACGACGTGCTCGACCCCGGCACCCCGTTCCCCGGCTCGGACGTCGGCGTCCCCGTCACGGTGACGGGCACCTGGCAGGACGGCACGACGTTCCTCGTCTCCGACCGCGAGCGCGACGGCGTCGACGGCTGGTGGGTGGTGACGCCCGTCGCCACCGACGACGGCGACGGCGCCGTGCTCCCCCTCGTGCGCGGCTGGACCGACGACGCCGACGCGCTGCCCGCGGAGCCGAGCGGCGCCGTACGGGCCGTCGCTTGGCTGCAGCCCGGCGAGGGCACGGGGGCCACCGACGACGACCCCACCGACCGCGTGCTGCCCCAGCTGCGGATGGCGGACGTCGTGCGGTTCGTGGACGCGAGCCTCTACGACGGGTACGGCGTCGTCGACGCCACCGGCGAGATCCCGCTGGCCGAGGCCGCGCCGGCGCCCGAGAACACCGGCACGGACGGCCTAGCCGCGGTCGGGCCCGAGGAGGTGCCGTCGGTCGCCGGCGACACCGGACTGCGCAACCTGCTCTACGCGGTCGAGTGGTGGATCTTCGCCCTCTTCGCCGCCTTCGTGTGGTGGCGCTTCGTCAAGGACGAGGTCGATCGCGCCGCGGGCCGCACGGTGGGCCTCGTGCCCTCCGGCGCCGCCCCCGACGGTCAGCCCGGCGCGGAGCCGTCGGGGGAGGACCGGGACCGGGAGACGGCGACCCGGGCAGTACCGTCGAGCCCGTGAGAGGAACCCTGCTCCGCTACCGCGTCATGGCGACGATCGTCGGTGTCCTGCTGGTCGTGCTGATCCTCGTCGGCGTGCCGCTGGCGAACTTCGACGGCACCGAGATGTGGGGCTTCGTGCCCAGCACGCCCGCCTGGGTGACGCCCGGCTCGGGTGCCCAGGAGATCGGCGAGGCCATCACGCACCAGCTCGGCGTCGCGCACGGCTGGCTCTACATGATCTTCCTCGTCACGGCCTTCCTGCTGGCCCGCAAGGCGCTGTGGGAGCCCGGCTTCACCGTGCTCGTGCTGCTGTGCGGCACGGTCCCGCTGCTGTCGTTCTGGGCCGAGCACAAGGCGACGGCGCGCGTGAAGAAGGAGTACGCCGCCGAGCTCGCCGCCCCGCGCGGCGCGCCCGCGGCGTAGGCCGTCGTACTCCCCCCACCGCGCCGCCGTACCCCCGGACGCAGGACGGCGCCCGGCCTGCCGGAGCAGGACGGGCGCCGTTCGTCGTGCGGGGGAGCCTCAGGCGCGGTCGTCGTTGATGTCGACGACCTCGAGCGGCTCGTCCGGCGTGGTCGCCCGGTGGGGGGCCTCGCCGGCGTCGGCGAGCGCCTCGTCGGGCGAGGCACCCGCACCCTCCTGACCCGTGGTCGCCGGGGGAGCCGGCGGCGGGGGCGGGGTGTAGGTCGACTGCCAGTTGTCGCTGCCCGAGCCGGACAGCTTCTTCGCCACGACCGTGGCGCCACCGGCGACGAGCAGGAGGAGCACCAGGTTGCGCAGGCGGTGCTTCTTCTTCGGCGGGTCGGACTGGAGCGCGGCGACCTTGACCTCGGCGGCCTGCAGGCCGGCGAGCGCCTTGGCGGCCGCGAGGTCGCGGCCCTCGTCGAGCTTGGCCTTGCCCTTGGCCACGTGCGGGGCCGCGGCAGCGGCAGCGGCCGCCGCCGTGGTGGCGGCCTTCGCCTTGCCGGCGGTCACGTGGGGAGCCGCCTTCTCGCGGGCGTCGGCGATGACCGGGGCCGACTTCTCCTTGGCCGTGGTGACGGCGGCCTCGAGCTGCGGGCGCAGGGTGTCGGCGAAGTCGCTCGCCTGGTCCTTCGCCTGCTCCAGGAACGTCTTCTTCTTGCGGAAGCCCATCTGGTTCCTTCCTCTCGTCGCGTGTGGCCTTCATTCGACCATGCCGTGGCAAGCGGTGTCGCGGGACACCGCACGAGGGGGCCGGTACCCCGTCGTACCCCTCGGGGAACCATTGGCCGTGCGTGCGAGGATTCCCGGGGCGGCACGCGACCGTGCCGGCTCGACCCGATCGAAAGGCTGACATGGCTGACCTCAAGGCCACGCTGAAGACGAACCGCGGCGACATCGTGATCACGCTGTTCCCGAACCACGCGCCCAAGACGGTCGACAACTTCGTCGGTCTCGCGGAGGGCACGAAGGAGTTCTCCGACGACGCCGGCCGCAGCGGCGTGAAGTACTACGACGGCCTCGGCTTCCACCGGGTCATCGAGAACTTCATGATCCAGGGCGGTTGCCCGCTGGGCACCGGCACCGGCGGCCCCGGCTACACCTTCGACGACGAGATCCACCCCGAGCTCGTCTTCGACAAGCCCTACCTCCTCGCGATGGCGAACGCCGGCACGCGCATGGGCAAGGGCACGAACGGCTCGCAGTTCTTCATCACGGTGGACCGCACGCCGTGGCTGAACCGCAAGCACACCATCTTCGGCGAGGTGGCCGACCAGGCCTCGCGCGACGTCGTCGACGCCATCGGCACCACGCCGACCGCGGCGGGCGACCGCCCCGTCGAGCCGGTGGTCATCGAGTCCGTGGAGATCACCCGGTCGTGAGCTCGCCCCTCCCGGCCGGGGTGCCGGTCTGCTACCGCCACCCCGGCCGGGAGACGCACATCTCGTGCCAGCGCTGCGGGCGCCCCATCTGCCCCGAGTGCATGAACGACGCCGCCGTCGGCTTCCACTGCCCGGCCTGCGTGGCCGAGGGCCGCCGTACCGTGCGGGCCCCCACGACGCCGTACGGCGGCACCCGCCCCGGCAACCCCGCCCTCACCTCGATCGCGCTCGTCGTGGTCAACGTCGGCGTCTTCGTGGCCCTGCTGGCCACCGGCGGGATCGACGGCACGCTCGGCCGGCTGCTGACGCTCACCCCGCGCGGCGTGTGCGAGGCCGGCGACGGGCGCTTCTTCCCCGGCGTCTCGGTCGCGGCCGCGTGCCCCGGCACCTGGGTCGACGGCGTCGCCAGCGGCGCCTGGTGGCAGCTGGTGACCAGCGGGTTCGCGCACGTCGCGCCGCTGCACCTCGCCTTCAACATGCTGGCGCTCTACTTCCTCGGCCCCCAGGTCGAGCAGGTGATGGGACGGGCGCGGTTCCTCGCCCTGTACGTCGTGTCCCTGCTCGCCGGGTCCGTCGCCGTGCTGTGGCTGGCGGAGCCCTACTCCTCGACGCTCGGTGCCTCGGGCGCGGTCTTCGGCCTCATGGGGGCGCTGCTCCTGCTGATGCTCCGCCTGCGCGCCGACCCGCGCCCGCTCGCCGCGTGGCTGGCCATCAACGTGCTCATCACCGTCGCCGCCGGCAACGGCATCTCCTGGCAGGGCCACCTCGGCGGCTTCCTCGGCGGGGTCGCGGCCGCCGCCGTCATCGTCCTCGCCCCCCGCGTACGACGCGCCTGGTGGCAGGCCGCGGGCCTCCTGCTCGTCGTCGCCGCGCTGCTGGGCCTGGTGGCGCTCCGCGTCGCTGAGCTCGCCTGAGGCCGCGCCGACGGGCGGGTGACGCGACCGCCGCCCCCGGGGTGGCGGCGTACCTGCAGGTTCGTGCAGTGCGAAGACCTGCCCCGCGCGAGGGGGTCCGCCCGGTCGTGCGCCCCTTTACCTTTCTCTCCTCCGCTGCGGCTCCGCAGCACTCTCGGGAGAGGAACACCCCCATGCACGCACGTCCCCGCGCCCGCGCGCTCGGGCTGCTGGTCGCCGCCGGCGCCCTGGCCGTCCCCGCCGCCCTCGGCGTCCCCGCCACCGCCAGCCCGACGACCGCCGACGACGCCCTGACGCCGCGCGCGGCCGCGCCCGCCCCCGTCGCGGCCGCGGTGGTGACGCCGCGCTTCGACGCCGCGGAGGTCGCCCTCATGGCGCGCACCAGCGGCCGCACCGTCGCCCAGCAGGAGGCCCTGCTCGAGCGGCAGGCGGCCTCGAACAACACGCTGGCGCGGCTGCGGGCGGCGGGGCACGACTTCGACGGCGAGTTCCTCGACGGCAGCGGCCGACTCGTCGTGCGCGCCGCGAGCGCCTCGGCCGACGCCCGGGCAGCCCGCGCGGCCGGCGCCGTCGTGGCCCCCGCGGCCCACGGGGAGGAGGAGCTGCGGGCGCTGCAGGACCGCTTCGCCGCGGCCGACCTGACGGGCGTCTCCTCCCTCGAGGTGGACCTGCCGGGCGACCGGCTCGTGGTGGGCCGCTCGGGCGCGACCTCGCCCGAGGTCGAGGCGCTGGTCGCGCGGCACGCCGACGCCGTGCGGGTCGTGGAGACCCCGGCGCTGTCGGCCCAGCTGACCGTGCGCGGCGGGGACGCCGTCTACACCTCGTCGGGCGGGCGCTGCTCGGCCGGCTTCCCGGCGCGGGACTCCGCCGGCGCGCGCTACATGATCTGGGCGGGCCACTGCAACGAGGGCGGCGGCTCCTTCACCTCGGGCGGCAGCCGCATCGGCGTCTCCGCGGGCTCCGCGTTCACCAGCTACGACGGGCTCCCCGACCGCGACATCGGGGCCCTGCGCATCGACGCGGAGGACACGGTCGCCCGCACGGTCAACCCGTACGGCTCGGGCCGCAACCTCGACGCCCTCTCCGGCGCCTCCAAGCCGGCCGTCGGCACGCAGCTGTGCAAGTCGGGCTCCACGACGGGCGTGACCTGCGGCCAGGTCGCCAGCTACGGCAACACGGTGACCTACTCCGACGCCCAGGGCCGCACCGTGGCCCAGGTCAGCGGCCTCATGCGCTCCACCGTCTGCACCGAGGGCGGTGACTCGGGCGGAACCTACACCGCAGGCGGCTACGCGGTCGGCCTCACCTCGGGCGGGCCGAGCACGCAGCGCTGCACCTACAACGGCGGCTTCGAGAGCGGGAAGTCCTCCTACGTGCAGCCCGTCACCGACGCCCTGGCCTACTACGGCCTCACCTACGGCTGAGCGGGCCGCACCGGGTGGCCGCCACCCGGCGCACGGAATGACACACGTGTAGTTCTCCACAGGGTTTATCCACAGTGTGGAGAACCACCACGGTGGGATTCACCGGGAAGGTCCGGCAGGTCCCGGCACCCCCCGGAACGACGACGGACGCCGACCCCTCGGGGCGGCGTCCGTCGTGGTGTCCCAGGCGGGGAGCGGGCTCACTCCCACTTGGTGGCGTAGGAGAAGCCCACGGCCATGAAGGCGATGCCGACGACCAGGTTCCACTGGCCGAGGGCGCCGAGCACCCAGATGTCGGTGATGCTGTCGGCGAAGAGGTAGAACGTGCAGATCCACAGCAGGCCGATGCCGAAGCACGCGAGCATGCCGACGACCACGCCGTTGCCGCGGCCCAGCGGCGTCGAGCGGTGGGCGCCGATGACGAGGCCGAGCAGGATGGCGCCGAACCCGATGGCGTAGTTCCACAAGTCGAGGTCGTAGACCCAGCGCCGCGGCCCCTCGGTGACGAACGTGCCGTCCTCCTGGGGGACGCGGTAGCCCGACCACTCGGCCGGCGGGTTGGCGCCGAGCGAGCGCCAGGTGAGCACGACGTACGCGATGCCCGCGACGACCAGCGCCACCATCAGCACGAAGCGCGGCGTGATGAGCCGCTCGGTCCGGACGTCGAGCCCGGCGAGGTCGTCGCGCGGACGGGCGCCGCGGCCGAGCCGGCCCAGGCGGGTCACGGCCTCGTCGCCGTCACCGCCGGAGCGGCGCTTCGCGGCGCGCGTGGCACCCGACGCCCGGGCGGCGGCCTTCGCCGGGTCGCCCGACGTGCCGGCCTTCTTCTCGGGCTCGGACTTGCTCACGACTTCTCCTCGACGCAGACGGGGCGGTGCAGGTTCGCACGCCGCGGGCTAGCGTAGTGGTCGTGTCGAGCAGCCCTGACCCGAGCCCTGACGCCCCGGCGTCCCCGCGGGCGGGGGGCCGCGGCGCCTGGCGGTGGGGTACGCCGGTCGTCCTGCTGCTGAGCGGCGGCCTGTTCGTGGCGAGCGCGCTGAGCAGCGACGGCACCGACCTGCGCCCGGGCCGCTACCGCGACCTCTCCTCCGTCGTCCAGGCGGAGGGCGCCCAGGCCGAGGCGCTGACCGCCCGCGTCAACGAGCTGAACGAGGAGATCGCCCGGCTCTCGGAGGGCCTCGGTGACGGCGACGTCGACGACCGGGCCGCCGAGGCCGAGCGCCTGCGCGGCCCGGCGGGCCTGACCGCGACCTCCGGCGAGGGCCTGACGGTGACGCTGAGCGACAGCCCGGAGTCGGTGCGGGAGGCCGCGGCCGGCGTGGACGCCAACCTCTTCGTCGTGCACCAGCAGGACATCCAGAGCGTCGTCAACGCCCTGTGGGCCGGGGGCGCCGAGGCCATCACCATCCAGGGCCAGCGCATCATCAGCACGACCGGCATCAAGTGCGAGGGCAACGCGATCCTGCTGCAGGGCATCCCGTACCCCCAGCCCTACGAGATCTCCGCCATCGGCGACGTCGACGACCTGCGCCTGGCGCTGGACGACGATCCCCAGGTGGAGGACTACCGCGAGTACGCCGCGAACCCCGCCGTCGCCCTCGGCTGGGACCTCGAGGAGGAGTCCTCCCTCGAGGCGCCGGAGTACCAGGGTCTCCTCGACCTCGACCACGCCCAGCCCCTGACCTGACGGCGGGCGCAGCGGCCCGCCGTACCGGCGTCAGGGGAGCAGGCCGCCCAGCCCCGGGTCCGTGGGCTCGCCCGTCGGCGGCTGCGTGGTCGGCGGGGTGGTCGTCGGCGGCGGCGTCGCAGGCGCGACGTAGTCGTTGTAGAAGAACACCACCGGGCTGTCCTGCGGCAGCGTGCGGCCGTCGGCGACGGGGATCTGGCGCAGCACCTCGCCGGGCGCGCGGCTCGGGTCGGTCTGCGCGACCGCCTCGGGCCGGAAGCCGGCCTCGATGATGGCCTGCTCCGCCTGGCCCTTCTGCAGGCCCTCGACGTCCGGCACCGCCACGGGCCCGCGCGACACCGACAGCGTCACGGTCGTCGTCGTCGGGTCGTACATCCCGCCGTCCCCGCCCTGCGGCTCCATCGCCACGACCGTGTCGGCGGGCGCGTCGTTGTCGACGTCCTGCCGCCGGACGGTGAAGCCCAGGTCCTGCAGCTGGGCCGACGCCCGGTCGAAGGGGTCGTTGACGACGTCGGGGATGGCGATCGTGGCCGGGCCCGACGAGACCGTCAGGGTCACCTCGGTGTCGGCCGGCTCGTAGGTGTCGCCCGGCGGGTCCTGGGCGATGACGGTGCCCTCGGGCTCGTCGCTGTTCTCCTGACGGCTCTGGTCGGCGACCGTGAAGCCGGCGTCGGCGAGCTCGGCGCGCGCCTCGTCCTCGGCCATCGACACCACGTTCGGCACCCGCAGGTCCTCCGGCGGGTCCTCGAAGAGGTCCGTGGTCGCGGCGACGTAGACGGCGACGCCGACGAGCAGGGCGAGCAGCACGGCGATCGCGGCGACCCAGGGTCCCTTGCGGGGGCCCCGCTCCTCCTCGACCTCGTCGGGAGTACGGCGGGTGGGCGGCGCCGCGGCGACCGCCCCGACGGGCACACCGGTCGCCTCGTCGGGCTCGTCGCTGATCGCCGGCGCCTGCACCGGGCGGCCGGCGAGGTAGCGCTCGATGTCGCTGCGCATGGCCGCCGCGCTCTGGTAGCGGTCCTCGACGCGCTTCGCGAGGGACTTCATGACGATCTGGTCGATCTCGGGCGCGAGCGAGGGGTCGATCTCCGACGGGCGCGCCGCCTGCTCCCGCACGTGCTGGTAGGCCACCGCCACCGGGCTGTCGCCGACGAAGGGCGGGCGTCCGGTCAGCAGCTCGTAGACGAGGCAGCCGGCCGAGTAGACGTCGGACCGCGAGTCGACGGTCTCGCCGCGCGCCTGCTCGGGGGAGAGGTACTGGGCCGTGCCGACCACGGCGGCGGTCTGCGTCATCGTCGAGGACGCCTCGGAGACGGCGCGGGCGATGCCGAAGTCCATCACCTTGACGTCGCCGCTGGGGGTCAGCATGACGTTCCCCGGCTTGATGTCGCGGTGGATGATGCCCGCGCGGTGGCTGTAGTCGAGGGCGGACAGCACGCCGCTCGTGATCTCGAGCGCACGCTCGGGCAGGATCTTGCGGCCCTCGCGCAGCACGTCGCGCAGCGTGCGGCCGGCGACGAACTCCATGACGATGTAGGGCTGGGCGATGCCGTCGGGCGACATCTCCTCGCCGGTGTCGTAGACGGCGACGATGGAGGGGTGGTTGAGCGAGGCCGACGACTGGGCCTCCCGCCGGAAGCGGGCCTGGAAGGTGGCGTCGCTGGCGAGGTCGGTGCGCAGCCGCTTGACCGCCACGACCCGGCCCAGACGGGTGTCGGTGCCCTTGCGGACCTCCGCCATCCCGCCCCGGCCCAGCAGCCCGCCGAGCTCGTAGCGCCCGCCCACCAGGGTGGGGCTCTCCGCGTCGGTCATCCCTCTCCCTCCGTGCCCGCCGTCGGCGGGTGGCCGTCCATCGGGCCTGTCGTCGTCATCGCTCAGGGCGCAGCCGTCGTCGGGGCGGTCGTCTGGGCGCCCCCGTTGCCGTTGCCGTTCCCCGCACCGTTGCCGTTCCCGTTCCCGTTGCCGTTCCCGGCGCCCTCGTCCTCGTCCTCGGTGGGCTCGGGCTCCGGCTCCGGACCCCAGTAGCGCACCGTCACGGTGTCGCCGGCCTCGAGGTTCGTGGTCGGGGTGACGTCGGTGACGACCCCCTCGATCTCGCCGCCGGGGTTGTCGCGCTCGTCGCGGACGACGCGCAGGCCCTCCCCCTCCAGCTCGGAGGCGACGTCGTCGATGTCGCGGCCCACGTAGTCCTGGGCGTCGATGTCGAACGTCTCCGGCTCCGCCGGCTCCTCGCTCGTCGGCTCCTCGGTGGTCGGCTCCTCCTCCGTGGGCTCCTCGCTCGTGGGCTCGGTCGAGGGCGGCGCGGAGGTCGTCGCGGGCGTGGTCGGGGTGTCGACCGGGTCGTCGTCGTTCCCGCTCGTGGCGACGGCCAGCCAGATCAGCAGGCCGACGAGCAGCAGCGCGAGGGCGCCCGCGACCCACGGCAGGGCGCTCCTGCGCCGCGGCTCGTCGTCCACGCGCTCCACGGTGGTCGCGGCGACCGGGGCCACGGGGGCCGCCGCCGCGATCGGCCGCGACGGGGGCGGCAGCGGCGCGCCGACCCCGGTCAGGACCTGGGTGCTGTCGTCCGCCGCGCCCACGGCCGCGGCCGTGCCGGGCAGGGCGGAGGGGTCGCGCAGGGCGCGGGCGAACGTCGTACCGTCCGCGAAGCGGTCGCCGGGAGCCTTGGCCAGCGCGCGGCGCACGACGTTCGCGAGGCCGGGGGGCACGTCGCCGGGCAGGTCCGGCACGGGGTCGCGCAGGTGGGCCAGGGCGGTCGCGACCGCGGTCTCGGCCACGAAGGGCCGGCGGCCGGCGAGGCACTCGAAGGCGACGACGCCGAGCGAGTAGACGTCGGCCTCGGGGCCGGCGTTCTGGCCCTGGGCCTGCTCGGGCGAGATGTACTGCGGCGTGCCCATGACCATGCCGGTCTGGGTGAGCGAGACGGTGTCGCCGGCCCGCGCGATGCCGAAGTCGGTGATCTTGACCGTGCGGTCGCGGGTGACGAGCAGGTTCGCCGGCTTGATGTCGCGGTGCACGATGCCCGCGCGGTGCGCGGCCCCGATGCCGTCCGCCGCCTGCGCCAGGATGTCGGTCGCGATCGCCGGGTCCATCGGCTGGCCCGGACGCAGCAGCGCGGAGAGCGGCTGGCCCTCGACGAGCTCCATCACCAGGTAGGGGCGCGGGGTCGACGAGCCGTCGGTCGGCGCCGCCTGCCCGAAGTCGAAGACGCCCGCCACGTTGGGGTGGTGCAGGGCGGCCGCGTTGCGGGCCTCGGTCTCGAACCGGCCGCGGAACGACGGGTCGTCGGCGTACTCGGGCTTCAGCAGCTTCACCGCCACCGTGCGGCCGAGCACCGTGTCCTCGGCCCGCCAGACCTCGCCCATCCCCCCGGTCGCGATGCGCGACTCCAGCCGGTAGCGGCGGGCGTCGTCCGCGAAGCGCTCGGTCGTCGTCTGGTCGCTCATTCGTCTCCCACTCCCAGGGCCTGCTCCATGACGGCCTTCGCGATGGGGCCGCCGAGCCGGCCTCCCGCGATCTCCTCGGTGGCGGAGACGTTCTGCAGCATCACCGCGACCGCCACCTGCTCGCCGTCCCGTTCGGCGTACGACACGAACCAGGCGTACGGGCGGCACCCGTCGCAGTTCTCCGCCGTACCTGTCTTGCCCCCGACCTCGACGCCGTCGATGCGCGCCGGACCGGCCGTGCCGTCCTCGACGGTGTTCACCATCATCTCGCGCAGGACCCCGGCGGTGCGCTCGCTCGTCGCCCGGTCCATCTCCTCCGGGTCGGTGCGCGAGAGCACCTCGAGGTCGGGGGAGGTGATCTGGTCGACGACGTAGGGGCGCATGGGCACACCGTCGTTCGCGATCGTCGCGGCCACCATCGCCATCTGCAGCGGGGTGGCGCGCACGTCCTGCTGGCCGATGCCCGACTTGGCCAGCAGGTCGTCGGAGGCGTTGTCGGGGTACGCCGACTCCACCGCCCCCGGCAGGTCCTCGAGCTCGACCGCGTTGAAGCCGAAGGCCTCCGCGGTCTCGGTCATCTGCTCCTGGCCGACGTCGACGGCCATCCGGAGGAACGTGGTGTTGCACGACTGCTCGAGCGCCTGGCTGAAGGGGATCGTGTCCGTGCCGCAGCTGCGCCCGCCGTTCCCGATGGACGTGCTCGTCCCGGGCAGCGTGTAGGAGCTGCCGCCGGGCACCTGCGAGCCGGCGTCGAGGTCGGGATCGGCCTCGAGCGCGGCGGCGGCCGTGACCAGCTTGAACGTCGAGCCGGGCGGCAGCGTGGTGCCGACGGCTCGGTTGTCGAGCGGCGAGCCCTCGGCGTCCTGCAGCGCCTGGTAGTTGGCGTCGACCTGGCCGGCGTCGCGCAGCGCGAGGTCGTTGGGGTCGAACGAGGGCAGCGACACGGAGGCCAGGATGCGTCCGGTGCTCGGCTCCAGGGCGACGACCGCGCCCTGCACGTCGTCGCCGAGGCCGACGAGCTCCTCGTAGGCGACCTGCTGCACGGCGGGGTCGATGGTCAGCCCGACGTTGCTGCCCGCGGGGTCGCGGTTGGCGACGATGTCGCCCAGCTGGTTGACGAAGAGGCTGGGGTCGTCGCCCGACAGCACCGCGTTCTGCGAGCGCTCCAGGATCGTCTGGTTGCCGTAGTAGAACCAGCCGGTCAGGTGCGCGTAGGGCAGCGGCACCGGGTAGGTCCGCTGGAAGCGGTAGCGGTCGTCCACCGGCACGCTCTCCGCGATCGCCAGGTCGCCCGCGACGATCGAGCCGCGCTGCGCCGAGAAGCGGGCCTCGAGCACGCGGCCGTTTCCCGCCCGCTCGTTGAGCGACTCGGCGCGGAAGAACTGCAGGTTGGTCGCCTGGGCGAGCAGGGCGACGAAGAGGAGCAGGCAGAAGACGCCCACGGTGCGGATCGGCTTGTTCACGCCTTGACCACCTTCACGACCTGGGTGGCCTCGTCCGCGCCCGCGTCGGGGCCGTCGTACGCGTCCTCCATGCTCGGCAGCGGGCGCCGCGCCTGGTCGGAGATGCGCAGCAGCAGGGCGACGAGCACCCAGTTCGCGACGAGGGAGGACCCGCCGTACGACAGGAACGGCGTGGTGAGGCCGGTGAGCGGGATGAGCGTGGTGACGCCGCCGACGACGACGAAGACCTGCAGGGCGACGATCCCGGCCAGCCCCGTCGCGACCAGCTTGCCGAAGCCGTCGCGGCAGACCAGCGCGGTGCGCAGGCCGCGCTCGACGATGACGCCGAACATGAGGATGACCGCCATGACGCCGGTGAGGCCGAGCTCCTCGCCGATGGCGCCGAGGATGAAGTCGGACTCCGCGTAGGGGATGCGGTCGGGCCGGCCCTCACCGAAGCCGCGGCCCAGCAGCCCGCCCCACGCCATGCCGAACATCGACTCGACCAGCTGGTAGGAGCCGGGCGTGCGGTCGACGTAGTCGAACGGGTGCAGCCAGATCTCGAAGCGGTTCCGCACGTGGCTGAAGGCCTGGTAGCCGAAGAACGCGCCCGCGGCGAAGAGCGTGCCGCCGACCAGCAGCCAGCCCGCGCGCTCGGTCGCGACGTACAGCAGCGCCAGGAAGAGGCCGAAGAACAGCAGCGAGGAGCCGAGGTCGCGCTGGAAGACGAGGATGCCGAGGCTGATGAGCCACATGCCGAGGATCGGGCCGAGGTCGCGCCCGCGGGGCAGGTCGACGAACAGCACCCGGCGTCCCGCGAGGGCCAGGGCGTCGCGGTGGAGCACGAGGTAGCCGGAGAACGTGACGACGAGCAGGATCTTCGCGATCTCGCCGGGCTGGAAGCTGAAGCCGAGCACGTTGATCCAGATGCGCGCGCCGTTGATCGTGGTGCCGATGAACGGCAGCAGCGGCAGCAGCAGCAGCGCGATCGCCACCAGGCCCGAGGTGTAGGTGTAGCGCTGCAGCAGCCGGTGGTCGCGCAGCAGCGTGATGGTGGCGATGAAGAGCGCCACGCCGAGCGTCATCCAGATCAGCTGCTGGCGCGCGAAGCTCGAGTCGTCGGCGAGGTCGAGGCGGTGGATGACCGCGAGACCCAGGCCGTTCAGCGCGGCGACGACGGGCAGGAGGACCGGGTCGGCGTACTGCGCCGTCATCCGGATCGCCACGTGCGCCGCGATCATGAGGACGGCGAGCCAGCCGGTGTAGCCGACCATGTCGGCCGGGATGGTGCCCTCGATGCCGAGGCCCACCGCGGCGTACGCCCCCGCCCCGACGCACAGCGACAGGATGAGCAGGAAGAGCTCCGCCCCCCGGCGGGGACGGTGCACGAAGGCCGGGGTGGCGCCGCTGTCGCTCATCGCCCGGCCCCGGCGCCGAGGAGCGCCGCGCTCCCCGCGCCCGCCGCGGTGTCGGTGGTGCCCGTGTCGCCCGTCTGCGTGGTCGGCGGCTTCGAGGCGTCGTCACCCGGGGCCGAGGGGGTCGCGGGCGCCGTCGGGGTCGTGGGCGTCGGGTCGGCCGGGTCCGTCGGGTCGGTGGTCGAGCCGGCCTCGTCGGCGGCGTCGGCGGCGAACGCGGCCACCCGCTCCTCGGCGTCGGCCAGGTCGTCGGCGGCGATGCCCTCCTCGAGCCGGGTCGCGACGGAGTCGGACAGGTCGGCGACGTCGACGTCGCTCGTCTCGTAGGGCTCCGAGAGCGGGATCCCGAGCAGGTCGGTGGTGAGGCCGCGGTGGATCGCGACCTTCCCCTCGTGCTCACCCACGTAGAACTGCCGCTGGCTCCAGGCGTACGCCGCGCCCGCCGCCGCCGCGAGCAGGCCGAGCGCGACGAGGGTGAGGAAGAGCCGCTTCACCCACACGAAGCGACGCGGCGGCAGGGGCGCGTAGCGGGCGGCCTCGGGGTCGACGGGGTCGGACGGGATCACGAAGCCGACCGACTCCGGCAGGTCGGCCGGGACCGGGTCGATCTCGCCCGTGTCGCCGGAGCGGTGGCCGCGGAACAGGCCGGTGATGCCCGCGCCGCTGCCCGCGAGGGCACGGCGCGGCAGCTCGGCCGCGGCGCCCACGAGCTGGGGCTCGGCGTCGACCGCCTGGGTGGTCACGTCGGCCACGATGCAGGTGACGTTGTCGGTGCTGCCCGCCTCGAGGCTGGCGCGGACCAGCTCCACGGCGGCGAAGTCCGGCGTACCCGTGCCGAGGATGTCGGCGAGCCGGGCGTCGTCGAGCACGCCGCAGGCGCCGTCGCTGCACAGCAGCAGCCGGTCGCCCTGGGCCACGTCGACGGTGAACAGGTCGGGGTCGGTCTCGTGCACCCCGTCGAGGGCCTTGAGGATGAGGTTGCGGTGCGGGTGCGTGCGCGCCTCGTCCTCGGTGATGCGGCCCTCGTCGATGAGGCTCTGCACGAAGGTGTGGTCCTTCGTCAGCTGCGTGATCTCGCCGGAGCGGTAGAGGTACGCGCGGGAGTCGCCCACGTGCGCCACGCCGATGCGGGCGCCGTCGAACAGCGCGACCGTGGCCGTCGTGCTCGTGCCGTTGAGGTCGGGGTCGTCGTCGACGAGCTCGCCGATCCTGGTGTGGGCGCGCAGCAGACCGCCCGCGACCTGGCCGAGGAGGTCCTCGGAGGCGGCCGTCTCGTCGAGCCGGCGCAGCTGGGCGACCGCCGTGCTGGAGGCGACGTCGCCGCGTGCCGCGCCGCCCACGCCGTCGCAGACCGCGAGGAGGCGGGCGCCGGCGTACCCCGAGTCCTGGTTGTCCTTGCGCACCCGCCCCACGTCGGAGACGGCGGCGAAGTCGAGGTGGAGGCCCACCGGGTCGCCCGGCACCATCGGCACCTCGCCCGTGGTCTCCGTGGGGCTGATCTCGGTGTAGTCGGGGTGACCGGTGCCGTCGGCCCCCAGCCGCACCCGCTGGCTGGGGCGGGTGGCGTCGTCGAGGGGGGCGAGGGGCTGCTCGTCGGGGCGCAGGACGGGCACCTCGCGGGTGGGCTCGTCGTCGCCGGGAAGGCCCGGACCGCTGGGAGGAGTGGTCACGGGGGCCTACTTCCGCAGCTCGAGGATCGTCTTGCCGATGCGGACCTGCGCGCCGAGGGTGAGCGTGGTCGGCTGGGAGATCCGCGCGGAGCCGACGTACGTGCCGTTCGTGGAGCCGAGGTCCTCGACGAACCACTGGTCGCCCGACTGCGCGATCCGCGCGTGGCGGGTCGAGACGTAGTCGTCGTCGAGGCGGATCGCGGCGTCGGAGCCGCGGCCGATGAGGATGGGGCGGCCGTCGAGCTCGGCCCGCTCCCCGGAGTTGGCGCCCTGCACCACGAGCACGTGGGTCGGCGCGCCCCGCCGCTTGGGGGGCTGCTGCTTGGGGGCCTTCTTCGCCTTCGCGGCTCCGGCGGCGGCCGGCATGCGGGCGCCGAACATGTCGGCGCGCACCACGGAGACAGCGGCCAGCACGAAGATCCAGAGGATCGCCAGGTAGCCGAACCGGATCAGCAGCAGGGTCAGCTCGCTCACCAGGCGTCCTCCGTGACCAGTCGGACCGTCATCGTCGTGTTGCCGATCCGCACCTGCGTGCCGTCGTCGACCGGCGACTGCGCGAGCTTGCGCCCGTCCACGAGCATGCCGTTGGTCGAGCCGAGGTCGTGCACGGAGACGAGCAGCGGGCTGCCGTCCTCGGCGCGACCGGTGGCGACGCGGAACTCGATGTGCCGCCGGCTGACGCCGGGGTCGTTGATGCGGACGTCGGCGTCCGTGCCGCGGCCGATCACGAGACCGGGCGGCGCGAGCGGGTGGTGGGTGCCGTTGACCTCGAGGTACGCCGCCGCCCGCCCCAGCTGGGTGTCGGTGGCGTTGCTCGTGACCTTCGCCTGGGCGCGGCTGCGCACCCGCAGGCGCCCGGTCGGCAGGTCGTCGGCCAGCTCGAAGTCGATGCTGACGGGCCCGGGGAAGACGTAGGACTGCTGCTCGGCGTGGTCGCGGAGCGAGTCCGCCATCTCCTGGGCCAGCGTCGAGGAGTACGGCGCGAGCCGGTCCAGGTCGGAGCGGGAGAGCTCGACGTGGAAGTCGTTGGGCACCAGGCGGCGGTCGCGGCTGAGGATCTGCGCGTTGTTGTCGACCTCGCGCTGGAGCGCCGCGGAGATCTCCACCGGCTGCACGGCGCTGCGGAAGGCGCGGGCGAAGACGCCGGAGATCACCGACTCGAGCCGGTTCTCGAAGCGCTGGAAGCCGCCGCCGCTCATCCACCCTCCTCCCTGCGCCCCGTCGGGGCCGTCGTGTCTGGTCCGTGCTGGTCTGCGGGCACCCGCGACCGGCCCACCGGGCGCGGGCTGTGCCCGATCGTAACCATGGGGGGTGCGTCCACCTACGCCATCGGGTGGGGGTCGGGGTGCTTCCAGAGGTCTTCCCCGCCGACGCCGGGCGGATCGTGCCCGGGCCCGGTTTGGGAAAGGGAGCAGGGTCGGGATAACGTTGCCGGGCTTCACGCGCGAGTGGCGGAATAGGCAGACGCGCACGGTTCAGGTCCGTGTGTCCGAAAGGACGTGGGGGTTCAACTCCCCCCTCGCGCACGTGAGTGGCCCCGGGGATGACCTGGGGCTTTACTCATTTCCGGAGTTAGCCTGAGCCCCCAAGGGCGCACGAAGGGTGCACCAGCCTCTACTCGGAGAGGTTTGGACGTGGCATACATCGAGAAGCGGCGCCGCACCGACGGCGGGATCTCGGCGCGCGTGAAGTGGCGCCTGGGAGGCACGCGGGACGGCGCGGTACAGCTCGAGGTCTTCAGCGCGGGCACCGACGCGCAGAACCTCGCCCGGGCCGAGGGCTTCAAGAAGATGGTGGACGCTGCCGGCCAGCGATGGCCAGACGGCTGGGTGAAGGGCGAGGGCTTCGTCCGACCAGCCAGCGAGGCAGATCCGCTCACTGAGCCGCCGCGTTTCGTTGACATCGGCGAGGAATACGTCCGCCAGATCGTCGACCTCTCGCCCGGCCAGCGCAAGCGCTATCTGGGCCACCTCCGCGTGCTTGAAGTAACCAGGATCCGAGGATCGCTGATCTTCACCAAGCCGGTCACGGCGATCAGCGAGGCAGACCTCAAGGACTGGTTGATCGACTGGGACCGGTCCCTCAAGACGAAGGCGAACTATCACGGCCTGATCCACGGAGTCTTCGGATACGCAGTCAAGCGCGGCTGGCTGTCGGCGAACCCTGCCGTCGGGACGGCCCCACGGATGTCCAGGGTGAAGCAGTCACGACCGGAGCTGCGGTTCCTTACGGAACGAGAACTGCAGCGTGCGGTCGAGCTGGCCGGACCCTACGCCGACCTCCTGACCGTGGCCGTGGGCACCGGCATGCGGTTCGGCGAACTCGGAGCTCTCTGGGTTTCCGATGTGGACCTCGAGCGCCGCACAGTCCGAATCAACAAGGCGTGGAAGCGCAACGGAGAGGACGATGCCACTGACGTTCCAGGGTGGCTCGCCAAGCTGTTGAAGCCCAAGCACACGATGCGCGACCACCACTTGGGCGTGCCCAAGACAACCAAGTCGCGCCGGACGATCACCATCTCGCCCGCCCTGGTCACCGTCTTGCGCAAGCGCATTGAAGGCAAGGCTGCTGATGACTTCGTGTTCGTTTCAAACGCTGGATACCCGCTGCACAACGGGGACTTCAGCACGCACGTGTGGCGAAAGCTGATGACGGCGCTCGAGGCCGAAGGCATTGCTCGATTCCGATTCCATGACCTGCGGCATACCCACGTCGCGTGGTTGGTGGCTGGCGGCGCGCCCTTGCCTCACATCCAGGCCCGGTTAGGGCATGAGTCGATCACGACGACGATCGACACCTATGGCCACCTGCTCCCAGCTGGTGACGAACTCATCTCCGGCATCATCGACACTGCATTGACCGGAGGGACGATCCGCCCCGGCCCTGGATCGTCGATGGGAAAGAAGGGCAAGGGAAAGAAGTCCGAGAAGCGCACCAAGCCGGCTCGGGATCAGGGTGAACCGTCACGGGTTTGATGCCGCTTCCTTGTGAGTCAAGGAGGATGAGCACATGCCTAAGAAGGTGGATCCCGCTGTGAAGGAGCGGGCGATTCGGATGGTCGCGGAGCACCGCGGCGACTACAG
>NZ_JAHWBL010000004.1:0-124690 GCF_029493445.1 Nocardioides sp. ChNu-99
CCCGCCCGGCGCCACGTGGGGCGGGCCAGCCCGTGCGCCCGCCGGTGCGCCCGCCGGTGCGCCCGGCCGCCGCTCCGACCCGCGGCCCGGGGATGCGCACTGACGTCATCCGGGGCGTGGACGAGCTGGCGCTCGTGACCGGGGGCGGTGACCTCGTGCGGGTGCGCTCCGGCGCGCTCGTCGGGCGCGCGCAGGGCTGCCGGGTCCGGTTCCGCGACCACCGGGTCTCGCGGCACCACGCGATGGTCTACCTCGCCCGCGGGGCGTGGTGGATCGGTGACCTCGGCTCGACGAACGGCACGTTCGTCGACGGGGCCCCCGTGCGGGGCGCCACCCCGCTGCGGGAGGGCAGCCACGTGCTCGTCGGGGGCCCCGGCGGCACCGCGTTCGTCGTGCTGCGGCCCGTCGACGGCAGCGCCCTCGCCGCGTCGTCGGCCGCCTGAGCCACGGTGCCGCCGGGCCCCCCGTGCCACGGGCGGAGGTCGACGGCGTAGTCCACATCGCGGAACCCTGTCTCACGATGCGACTCCGCCGTTCGGTGCGCTCCTGTGCCGCCCCTACATTGGACCTCGTGTTCACGACCCTGCTGACGAAGCGACGCGCAGTCGACCACTGCCGCGTGCGCTCCGCGCTGTGTCGACCGACCTGACCGACGCCGTCCCCGTCGCGCCGCGCGCGCACCCGACCGCGTCACCGTGAGCCCCCGCCCACCGCCGACCCGTCAGGTTCCCGCCATGCCCCCTGAGCCGCACACCGTGGCCGCCCCCGAGCGTCCTGCCCGGCCCGGCGCCCGCCAGATCGACCCGCGCGGCCCCCAGGTCGCCGCCGGCCTCACCTCCGTCGTGCTGGCCCTCGTGCTGGTGCTGGGCGACTCGACCGCGGCCGTCGTGCTGCTCGCGGCCCAGGTCGCCGTGTTCGCCCTCGGCGCCGCCGCCGGGCCGCAGCACACGCCGTACGCCTGGGTGTTCCGCGTCCTCGTCCGTCCCCGGCTGGCCCCGCCGGCCGAGCTGGAGGACGTCGCGCCGCCCCGCTTCGCCCAGGCCGTCGGCCTGGTCTTCACCGGCGTCGGGCTCGTCGCGCTGCTGGCCGGCGCCGTGGTCGTCGCCCAGGTCGCCGTCGGGCTGGCGCTCGTGGCCGCCCTGCTCAACGCCGTGTTCGCCCTCTGCCTCGGCTGCGAGGTCTACCTCCTCGCCCGTCGCGCGACGGCGCGGGCGTGACCACCGCGCCGAGGCCGCACGAGTCCCACCCGACTTCCATCCCCGCCCCCAACCGCGCCCCGAGGCGCAGAGGAGTACCTACATGAGCCGCGAGACCGCTCTCGTCACCACGCAGTGGGTCGAGGACAACCTGGACACCGACGGGATCGTCGTCGTCGAGGTCGACGAGGACACCTCGTCCTACGACAAGGGCCACATCCGTGGCGCCGTGAAGCTCGACTGGACGACGGAGCTGCAGGACCAGGTCCGCCGCGACTTCGTGAACAAGCAGCAGTTCGAGGAGCTCCTCTCCCGCAAGGGCATCTCCAACGACGACACCGTCGTGCTCTACGGCGGCAACAACAACTGGTTCGCGGCGTACGCGTTCTGGTACTTCACCCTCTACGGCCACGCCGACGTCAAGCTCATGGACGGCGGCCGCAAGAAGTGGGAGCTCGACTCCCGCGAGCTGACGGCCGACGTCGTCGAGCGCCCCGCCACGTCGTACACGGCGCAGGAGCAGGACCGCTCGATCCGCGCGTTCCGCGACGAGGCCGTGGCGGCCATCGGCGTCAAGAACCTGGTCGACGTCCGCAGCCCCGACGAGTACGCCGGGCGCCTGCTGGCCCCCGCGCACCTCCCGCAGGAGCAGGCGCAGCGCGCCGGCCACGTGCCCACGTCGATCAACGTGCCGTGGAGCAAGAACTGCAACGACGACGGCACCTTCAAGTCGGACGAGGACCTCAAGGCGCTCTACGCCGACGCGGGCATCGACGACTCCAAGGAGACGATCGCCCTGTGCCGCATCGGCGAGCGCTCCTCGCTGACGTGGTTCGTGCTCAAGGAGCTCCTGGGCCACTCCAGCGTGAAGAACTACGACGGCTCGTGGACCGAGTACGGCTCGCTCGTCGGCGTCCCGGTCGCCCTGGGCGACGAGCCCGGCACCGCCGACGGGCAGGGCGCCTGAGATGTGCGGCGCCACCGAGGGCGGCCTGTCGCTCGACGGCGTGAACGTCGCCAAGGAGGCCGTGATCCAGGGCCAGGTGCTGCGCGCCGGCGAGCCCGTCGGCAACGCCTACGTGCGCCTGCTCGACGGCTCGGGTGAGTTCACCGCCGAGGTCCCGACGTCGGCCAGCGGTCACTTCCGGTTCTTCGCGAACGACGGGGAGTGGACCCTGCGCACGCTGGCGCCGAAGGCCGACACCGTCGACCGCACGGTGGTGGCTCGCACCGGCGTCGTCGCCGAGGTCGAGATCGCCATCTGAGCACCACCTGAGCACCATCCTGCGGGGGAGCCCGGGCACTGCGCCCGGGCTCCCCCGTCGGCGTTCCGTGACCCGCACGACACGTCGACGCGAGGGTCACTCAGGCTAGGCGCAAGGTTCCGACAATCCGGCTCAGGTGGGCCTCCGGTCGGAGCACGATGCGGTCATGCGTACGTCGCTCCTCACCGAGGCGCCCCCGGCTGCGACCGTGCTCGTGGCCCCTGCCCCGGCCCCGTCCGCGAGCTCCGCCGCGGAACCGACCATGACCCTGCGCAACGGCGCGCTGGCGATCACCTCTCCCCGCAGCCGCGCCGCCCTCCTCCTCGCCGCCCACGTCGACTCGGGCAACGGTGCCTACCTGACGCTGGAGCTGCGGCCGGGCACCACCGTCGTGTCCCCGCCGCTCACCATCCCCGGGACGCTCGTGGAGCTGGTGGACGCCACCAGCGGGGCGAGCCTCGCCGAGGTCGTCCTCGATCGGAGGCTCGCGCCGCTCGCGCGGTGACGCGCCTCACCCCCGCGCCGGTCCAGTCCCCCCTGGGCTGCCACCTCTGCTCCTGCGAACCTCGGGTCAGCGCAGTGTCTCGTCGTCCGTGATCCACCGTCACCCGAGCCGAGCCAGCCCCGTTCGGCGTCGCCCCGAGGAGCCCTCATGTCCCGCCGCCCGAGCCCCGTCGAGCAGCGCCGGCGCAAGAACGTGCTGCAGTACACGCTGCTCACGCTGCTGTCCGCGCTGACCCTCGTGCTCGTCTACCTGGCCCTGACCCGCACGCCCTGACCCGCACGCCCCCCGACCCGCGGGGCGCGGTGCCTCAGCCCGCGAACACCTCGGGCAGCGCCGCGGCGAAGCCCTCGCGCACGAGCGGCGCGACCTTGCGCGACATCGGATCCGTGAGGTGCGCGGCGTCCGCACGCACGGGGACGCCGTCGACGAACCCGGGGCAGCCGACGCCCCCGACGCAGAACCACGGCACGACGTCGACGAACGCCGCGCCGTTGTCCTCGGCGGCGGCGCGGAACGCGTCGTACCAGGGGCCGGGCAGGCCCGCCGGGCGCCGCACGCAGTCAGCCGGCACGGCGGTCCCCGTGCGGCACTCGGTGAGCGGCAGTCCGGGCGGCGGCGGCGGGAGGTAGACGGTGTGCTCCGCGATGGGCGCGAGCTCCTCGGCCGCGGTCGCGAGGCCCTCGCCCAACCGGGCGAACGCGTCGTCGGTGCCCTCGGTGCCGGCGACCTGGCGGGGGTCGCCCTCGGAGGTCACGACGAGCACGTCGGGGTTCTCGGCCGCCAGGGCCGCGCGGGCGTCGCGGCGGAAGTCGGAGCACTCGGGGTAGGCCCCGCCGTCGGTCTCGGTCACCTCGACGTCGGCGACGGTGCACTGTCGCGCGGTCCACACCTCGATGCGCCAGGTCTCGCCGAACGCCTCCTCGATGGCCGGCACCCAGGAGATGCCGATCGAGTCGCCGAGCACGGCCAGGGTGCGGTCGGCGTCGGGGTCGCCGTACACGCAGCGGCGGGCGTTGACGATCGGGTCCGGGTCGGCACCGTCCTCGAAGGCGAGGCAGCCGTCCTCGCTCCACGGGTCGACGATGTCGTCGCGGCCCAGCTCGTCCACGCTGGGGGTCAGGGTCGGCCACTCGGTGGCGAGCAGCGCGCGGGCGACGTCCTTGCGCCAGGCGCCGGTCGCGGTGCCGTCGTCGGGGGCGGCGACGATTGCGCGCAGCTCGGCCTCGCCCCGCACCTGGGTCTGCGGCGCGACGGCGATGGCGACGCCGACGGTGCCGACGGCGGCGAGCACCCCGACGACGCCGAGCACCACGTGGCGCCCGCCGGGCACCCGGAGGCCGGGCGAGCCGGGCACGCGCGCGGCGCGGGCCGAGCGGCGGGCCTCGGGGGCCTTGCGGCGCGAGCGTGGCTCGAGCCAGGAGGAGTGGTGGATCGGGTTCTCGAAGCAGTGGTAGCTCGTGACCGTCAGGATCGACATGACGACGAGGGCGGTGACGAGGTAGAGCGCCGAGTCCGACGGCAGCGCCGCCGCCAGCAGCACGATGACGGGGAAGTGCCACAGGTAGAGCGAGTACGACAGGTCGCCCACGTAGGTCATGGCCTTGTTCGTCAGCGGCGCGAGGTACGGCGGTGTGCCCCCCACGCCGCCGGCGATGACGAGCGCGCTGCCGACCACCGGCAGCGCGGCCCACGGCACGGGGAAGCCCTGCTCGGCGCTCACGAGGAAGGCGCCGGCGACGATGAGCCCGAGGCCGCTCCAGCTGACGACGGCGCCGGTGCGACGACCGATCACCCCGGCGAGCAGGGGCGTGGCGATGGCGAGGAGGGCGCCGAGGCCGAGCTCCCAGACGCGGGCCAGCGTGGAGAAGTAGGCCCACGCCGGGCGGTCCAGCGTCTCGTGCAGGCCCCACGCGAAGGAGCCCACGACGATGACGGTCATCATCCCGCCGGCCAGGAGCCGGGAGTGGTGCCCGCGGCCCGCCCGCGCCAGCAGCGTCAGGGCGAGCAGCATCAACCACGGCCAGACGAAGTAGAACTGCTCCTCGACCGCCAGCGACCAGAAGTGCTGCAGCGGCGAGGCGTCGGCGGTGGCCGCGAAGTAGTCGGTGTCCGCCGAGGCGAAGCGGTAGTTGCCGGCGAAGAAGAACGCCCAGATCGCGTCGACGCCGACGGTGCGCGCCCGGGTCTCGGGGTAGACGAGCCAGGCGCCGACGGCGGTCACGACCAGCACGAGGGTCGCCGCGGGCAGGATGCGGCGGGCGCGCCGGCGGTAGAACGACGTGAACGAGATGCGGCCGGTGCGCTCGTGCTCGCGCAGCAGCAGGCCGGTGATGAGGAAGCCCGAGATCACGAAGAACACGTCGACGCCGATGAAGCCGCCGTGGGGCCAGCCGGTGAGGTGCTCGGCCACGACGAGCAGCACCGCGACGGCCCGCAGCCCCTGGATGTCCTTGCGGGGGCCGGTGGCGACCTTGACGCGCCGGCCGCCCCGGGTGGGGGTGGGTCCGCCGTCGGGCGAGGCCCCGGTCCGGGACAGGGTGTCGGTCACGCACGCACTCCGGGAACCTCGGGGACGCCAACCGCCCCACCATAGGTAACGGAGCGGTCGGGGGTTGAATCCCCCGCCGTGGAGCGCGATCCCGTCCTGCTCCGACCCTGGCTCGCCGGACGATCTCCTGGCAGCATGCCCGCCATGCCGGACGACCCGACCGCCTTGCTCCTCACCGTGGCCCCGACCGGCGCGGAGACCGCGAAGGCGGACTGCCCCGCCCTGCCGACCACCCTCGACGAGCTGGTCGCGACGGCGCAGGAGTGTGAGGCCGCCGGGGCCGGGATGATCCACGTCCACGTGCGCGACGAGCACCACGAGCCGACGCTCGACCCCGGTCGGCTGGCCGAGACCGTCGCGGCGCTGCGGGAGTCGTGCGACCTCGTGGTGCAGCTGTCGACCGGCGGCTCGGTGCACGACGGGTACGACGCCCGCCTGCGGGTGCTCGACGCCGCCCCCGACTCGTGCTCGCTGACGGTCGGCACCGTCGACTTCGGCGACGACGTCTTCCTCAACCCCTGGCCCTTCGTGCAGGAGCTCTACCAGGGTGCCTGCGAGCGCGGCATCGCGCCCGAGTTCGAGCTGTTCGACCTCGGCCACGTGCACAAGCTCGGGCGGCTCCTCGACCGCCACGGGCTCCCGCCGGGCGGGCGGGTGCACTGCGACCTCGTCCTGGGCGTGCCGGGCGGGCTGCCGGGTACGGCGGACGCCCTCGTCGCCGCGGTCGCCGCCCTCCCAGCCGCCGTGACCTCCTGGTCCGCGACGGGCATCGGGCGCACGGCACTGCCCGTCGCGATGACGGCGCTGGCGAAGGGAGGCCACCTCCGGGTGGGGATGGAGGACACCCTGACGCTGGCCCCGGGCGAGCCCGTGGGCGGCAACGTCGACCTCGTCCACCGGGCCCGCGAGCTGGGTGGTCTAGTCCGCCGGGACCCCATGTCCCCGCCGCAGGTCCGACGGCTCCTGGGGCTGGAAGTCGCGGCGTGACGCCACGGCGCGTGTTGCGGGCGGGTGAACTTTTACCCTGCTAGAGGGGATTTGTCCCACATCGGTAGGGCAGCAGCCATTCGTGCCCTACTGTTCTCCGCAGGTGGGTGAGGGGTTCGTCCACCGCAAGCCAGATCAACGTCAGGGGTTCTCATGAAGAAGCTTCTCGTCGCGGTCTTCTCGGCGGTCCTCATGACCGCTGGGTTGGTCGCCGGCACCGGTGTCTCTCCCGCGTCCGCCGCGGAGGAGCCGTACCCGGGCACCTACACCGTCGGCTCGCGCATCGTCGTGGGTGCGCCGTACCAGTACGGCCGCGCCAACGCCGCCAAGCCGCTCACCGTGTTCTTCGTCGGCTCGAACGGCTCGCGCGTCGAGGGCGAGGTCGTCACGACCGTCCGCCGCGTCGGCACGGCCGACATCCGCGCCACGTCGTACGACTACTTCGGCAGCACGCGCCGCATCTGGACGCCGAACTTCCTGCTGCGCCCCGTGCCGGCCAACTACCAGGTCACGGTCACGTTCTTCCCGTACGACGAGGCCTACCAGGAGACGAGCCGCTCGTTCTACGTGTGGGTCACGCGTACCGGTCGCCCCTGATCACAGCACCACCGCTCCACGGCGAGGCCCCCGCTCCGGCGGGGGCCTCGCCGCATGTGCGCGACGTCGACCCCGCGACCCCGGCGCGTCAGTAGACGAGCGCCTGTACGCCGTCGGCCAGGATCTCCTCGGCGAACGTCGCGGCGCCCGCGACGCGCACCCCGGGGAGCACCGCGTCGGGGGTGATGCCCCGTCGTACGGCGCACTGGGTGCAGACCGTCACCTGGCCCAGCTCGAGCACGGTGTCGCGCAGGTCAGCCAGGGCCGTGGCGTGGGGGAGCGCGAACTCCTCGGCGCGGCCCGGCAGGGCGAACCAGGCGGCCTCGCCCGTGAGCCAGAGGCCGACGTCGGCGCCCGCCGCGGCGGCGGCGGCCGCCACCGTGAACGCCTGGTTGCACCGCTCCGGGTCCTCGGAGCCGCAGGTGACCTTGATCCGGAGGCTTCGCATGCGCCCGAGCCTAGGCGGGGGTGCGGACGGGCGCGGATAGACTGGCGCGCGTGGATGCCGTCCTGATCGCTGCGCTCGCGTGCGCCCCGCTGGCCCTGGCCGCGGTCGCGTCGCGCCCCCTCGTCCGCCTCCTGCGCGCCCCGCGGGTGCGCTGATGCCCTTCGAGCTGCCGCTGGACCTGCACCCCGACTGCGGGCCGATCGCCTGGATGCTCGGCACGTGGCGGGGCAACGGGCACGGCGCCTACCCCACCATCGAGTCCTACGAGTTCGGCCAGGAGCTCATCTTCACGCACGACGGCCGCCCGTTCTTCCACTACATGGCGCGCTCCTGGGTGGTGGACGCGGACGGTGAGAAGGTGCGCGACGACGCCATCGAGACGGGCTTCCTGCTGGCGCGGCCCGAGGGCAAGGTCGAGCTGCTCCTCGCCCACGAGAACGGCGTCGTGGAGATCTGGGCCGGCGAGGCCGGCGCGGGCCGGATGGAGATCGTCACCGACGCGGTCGGCCGGGTCGAGGACGCCGAGGAGGTCACCGGCGGCAAGCGGCTCTACGGCAACGTCGAGGGCGACCTGCTCTACGCCTACGACCGCTCGACGACGGAGCACGGCCTGCAGCCCCGCACCTGGGCCCGACTGCAGCGGGTCTGAGCCGTGGGGGAGCACGCGCACCCGCCGGGCACCGGTGACGACTGGCGCAGTCGTCTCCGGGCCCAGGGCTACCGGCTCACCCCCCAGCGCGAGCTCATCCTCCAGGCGGTCACGACGCTGCGGCACGCCACGCCCGACGAGGTGCTGGCCGAGGTGCGGCGCTCCTCGTCGGCGGTGAACCTCTCCACCGTCTACCGCACCCTCGAGGTGCTGGAGGGCCTCGGCCTCGTGCGCCACGCCCACCTCAGCGACCGGGCCCCCACGTTCCACGCCGTCGACCCCGACCACGAGCACTTCCACCTGGTGTGCCGGAATTGCGGCCGCGTCAGCTCTGTTGACGCTGCGGAGGCCGCCGGCCTGACGGACCGGCTCCGGGAACGTCACGGGTTCGTGGCGGACACGGGCCACCTGGCGGTCTTCGGCACGTGCGTGGCGTGCCCGCCCTCCGACCGAAGGACCGACGATGCCTGAGACCAGCCCGCTCCTCTCGCTCCCCGGGGCCGTGGCCGGTGACGGTGTCGACGCCCCGGTCGCCGCGCACTACGGCTCGTTCATCACCGAGCAGCGCACGCTGGTGGCCGGCGAGGGCTTCGTCGACCTCTCCCACCACGAGGTGGTGCGGGTCGCCGGGCCCGACCGCCTGACCTGGCTGCACTCGCTGACGACGCAGCACCTGCTCGACCTCGCCCCCCGCGAGTGGACGGGCGTGCTCCTGCTGAGCCCGCAGGGCCACGTCGAGCACGCCTTCTACGGGTACGACGACGGCGAGGCCTTCGTCGCGCACACGGAGCCCGGCCAGGCGGCCGCCCTCGTCACCTTCCTCGAGCGCATGAAGTTCTGGAGCGAGGTCGAGATCGCCGACGTGACCGCCGACTGGGCGCTGACCTGGCGGCCCTCGTCGGCGGGGGAGGCGCCGTACTCGGCGTACGAGCTCGTGCCCCGCGACCAGCTCGAGGCGTACGCCGCGGCGGCTGGCCCCGCGTGCGGCCTGTGGGCGTTCGAGGCGCTGCGCATCGAGCGCGGCGAGCCCCGGCTCGGGCTCGACACCGACCACCGCACGATCCCCAACGAGGCGGGCTGGATCGGGCCGGCGGTGCACCTGGACAAGGGCTGCTACCGGGGCCAGGAGACGGTGGCGCGCGTGCACACGCTGGGGCGCCCGCCGCGGCGCCTGACGCTGCTGCACCTCGACGGCACGGAGATCGTGCTGCCCGCCGTGGGGGCCGAGCTGCGGCACGACGACAAGGTCGTCGGCTTCGTGGGCACGTCGGCGCGCCACCACGAGCTCGGCCCGATCGCGCTCGCCATGGTGAAGCGCAACGTGCCGCTCGACGCGGTCCTCGACGCCGGCGGGATGCCGGCGGCGCAGGAGGTCGTCGTCGACCCGGAGGTCGGACTGCACGTCCGTCCGCGCCTGCGCTGAGGCGTCGCTAGAGTCACGCCATGCGTGCTCTCCGCGGCTGGAAGCTGCCGGTCCTCCTGCTCGCGGCACTGCTCCTCGTCCTGGGGCTGTACGCCGCGTGGCAGGTGCTGTCGACCACGCGCGACCTCACCGCGGCGGCCGACGACGCGCAGCGGCTGCAGCAGGCCGTGACCGCCGGCGACGACGCCGCGTCGGACGCCGCCCTCGCCGACCTGCGGGAGCACGCGGGATCGGCCGCGGACCGCACGGGCGGGCCGCTGTGGTCGACCCTGACCTGGGCTCCCGTGGTGGGCGACGACCTCGACGGCGTCCGCACCGTCAGCGCCGTGCTGGACGACCTGGCGGCGGACGGCCTCGAGCCGCTGGTGGCCACGGCGCGCGACCTCGAGTCGCTGACGCCCCGCGACGGACGCATCGACCTCGCAGCCGTCGAGGGCCTCGCCGGCCCGGTGGCAGCGGGCAACGCGGCCTTCGCCGACGCGCGGGAGCGCCTCGCCGAGCACGACCCGTCGGGCTACCAGGCGACCCTGCGCGACGAGTACCGCGAGGTCGTCCGGCAGGTGGACCGCGCGGCGGACGCCCTGGACACGGCCGACCGCGCCGTGCAGGTGCTGCCGTCGATGCTCGGCGCGGAGGGTCCCCGCAACTACCTTCTGGTGTTCCAGAACAACGCCGAGATCCGTGCGGGCGGTGGGCTCCCGGGGTCGGCCTCCCTGGTCACCGCGAACGCGGGGGCGATCGAGCTGACGCGGCAGGCGGCGGGCAGCTCGTTCGGGCGCACCGACGAACCCGTGCTCGAGCTGAGCGAGGCGGAGGAGGACATCTGGGGCCGCCAGCTGGGCACCTACTTCCTCGACGCGAACTTCACGCCCGACTTCCCCCGTTCCGCCGCCCTGTGGCGGGCGCGCTGGGAGCAGGAGTACGAGCCCGTGGACGGCGTGCTCACCCTCGACCCGGTGACGCTGTCCTACGTGCTGGGGGCGACGGGGCCGGTCGAGGTGCCGGGCGGGCCCACCCTCACGCAGGCCAACGTGGTCGACGAGCTGCTCCACCAGGTGTACCTGCGCTACGAGGACCCCGCCGACCAGGACGCCTACTTCCAGGCGGCGGCGAGCACCATCTTCGCGGAGCTGACGGGGGGCGGGGAGAACCCGCGCGCCCTCATCGAGGCATTGGCGCGGGGTACCGACGAGGGCCGTCTCAAGGTGCACTCCTTCGCCGAGACCGAGCAGGCGGCGTTCAGCGGCACGGCCATCGCCGGGGAGCTCGTCGCCGACCCGGCGGCGGACCCGCAGGTCGGCGTCTACCTCAACGACGCGACCGGGGCGAAGATGTCCTACTTCCTGCGCCACGAGGTGCACGTGACGGCCACGAGCTGCCGGGCCGGCGTGCAGGGCCTCACGGGCCGGGCCTACCTCCTGTCCGACGCCCCGGCCGACGCCGCTGCGCTTCCCAGGTACGTGACGGGCGCGGGGGTGTACGGCATCGAGCCCGGCAAGCAGCTGGTGGCCGTGAACATCGTGGGGCCGGTCGGCGGTGAGGTCGAGGACGTCACCTTCAACGACGCCCCGCTCCCCGTCCCGCCCACCGTCGAGCTCGACGGACGGCCGGTCGTGACGGTGCTCGTAGAGCTCGAGCCGGGGTTCACCGCCGACGTGCGGTGGACGATGACGACGGGGGAGGACCAGACGGGCGACGTCGTCGTCGACACCACCCCGGGAGTGACGCCGGCGGACCTGGACATCGTGGCCGCGGCGGCCTGCTGAGGCGCCGGCGGTCCGGGGTCGGTGAGGCGCGGAGTCGGCCGCTCGGGTCGGTGAGGTCTCAGCCGCGGGCGCGCTTGCCGCCGCGGCTCCTGGGCGTCGGCGCCGACGACTCCACCGGGCTGTACCCGTACCCGTAGCCGTACCCGTAGCCGTACCCGTAGCCCCCGCCGCTCCTCGGCGTCATGTTGAACACGACGCCGAGCGGAGTTGCGTCGACCTGGGCGAGGCGGTTGACGGCGCCGGCCAGCTGGTCGTGGGTGGTCTTGCCGTGGCGCACGATGAGAAGGGCGCCGTCGGCCTGGGCGGCCAGGAGCGCGGCGTCGGTGACGGGCAGCAGCGGCGGGGCGTCGATGAGCACGACGTCGTAGTCGCGCCGCACCTCGGCCAGCAGGTCACGCATCGCCTGGCTCTGGATGAGCTCGGCGGGGTTGGGCGGCACAGCGCCACTGGCGAGGAGGCGGAGCCCCGACCCCGCGTGCTTCTGCACCGCGTCGGCGACGGCCGCCTTGCCGACCAGGATCGTGGTGACGCCGACGCTGGAGTCCAGCCCGAGCGCCTGGGCGGCCTTGGGGCGGCGCAGGTCGCACTCGATGAGGAGCACGCGCTCGCCACCCTGGGCGAGGGCGAGGGCCAGGTTCACCATCGTGGTGGTCTTGCCCTCGCCGGGGACGGCGGAGGTGCCGACGATGACCTTCGAGGCCTTGTCGACGTCGAGGAACTGCAGGTTGGTGCGCATCACCCGGAAGGCCTCGACCCGCGGGGCGTGCGGGGGTAGCGACGTGATGAGCGGGTCGCTCTTGACGGTCGTGTCGTAGCCGATGGCGCCCACGATGGGTGCCGCGGTGGCGGCCTCGATGTCGTCGGTCGTCTTCACCGTGGTGTCGAGGAGGTCGCGCAGCACCGCGACGGCGACGCCGAGCAGCAGGCCGAGGATGAGACCGAGGGCGAGGTTCCGCACGGGCTGGGGCGAGATGGGCGTGTCCGAGAAGCTGGCCGGATCGACGATGGTCGCCTTGATCGGCGCCACGGTCGACCCGACGGGGGTCTCCAGCTCCCGCACGAGGTCGACCATGCCCTCGGCGTACCCCTGGGCCAGGCGCTGGGCCTCGTTGGGGTCCTCGTCGACGATGCGGATCTCCAGGTTGACCGTCTCCGGCACCACGCTGGCGGACACCGCACCGACGAGGTCGCCGGGCTGGGCGTCGAGCCCGAGGTCGTCGACCACGTCGGCGGCCAGCTCGCGGCTGCGGACGAGGTCGGCGTAGGACGTCACGCGCTGCGCGGAGAACTGGGCACCGGTGAAGGACTCGCCCACGTCGCTCTGCTGCGTGCTGATGAACAACCGGGCCGTCGACTCGTACTGCGGCGTCACCAGGAACGTGTAGGCCGCGGAGGCCGCCACCGTCGTCAGGGCCACGAGGGTGATGACGAGCCAGGAGGCCCGGATGATGCGCAGGTAGTCCCGCAGGGTCATGAGCTCCAGCTTCGTTCGGCGACGTCCCGTGGATCGTAGTGTCCGCCACCGCGGGCTCGACGGCGAAACTCACCCGATGTGATGAAGCGTGGCCACAGAACCGCGTTCACTGTGACCACGTTCATTCATTCTTAACGCATCCTGGTTCACGAACCGCGGCTGGTGCCTGACAATGAAGGTCTGCCACCCCCTTCTCGTCCCCTCGGAGCCTGCATGTCTGTCGTCGTCGAGACAGCGCAACGCGACGACGCGCCCGCGGCCACCCGCTCGGTCCGCCACCGTGCCCTCAGCTACCTGCCCGTCACCGCCTTCCTGACCGACGTGGCCGCCATCTCCCTGACGGCGGCGCTGGCCCTGGCGGGGCGCGACCACCTCCTGGCGTCCCGGCCGGGCTCCGACAACGTGGCCGACACCCTTGGTGTCGTCGGCCCCCTCATGTTCCTCGGCTGGGTCGCCCTCATCGCCGCGGTGGGCGGCTACCACCGCTCCGTCTTCGGGGCGGGACCGGACGAGTACCGCCGGGTGCTCAACGCCTCGCTCTACACCGCGGCCGCGGTGGGCATCGGCTGCTACCTGGCCAAGTTCCCCCTGTCGCGCGGGTTCTTCCTGCTCGCCGTCGGGTTCGGCATCCCGCTGCTGCTCATCGGTCGCTTCGGTCTGCGCCGCGCGCTCCACAAGGCCCACCGGCTCGGCCTCCTGCGCTACCGGGTCGTCATCGCCGGCCGCCCGTCCCACGTCGACGAGATCGCCGCGGTGCTCGACCGGGAGACGTGGCTGGGCTACCAGGTCGTCGGAGCCGTCACCCCGATGGGCCACGTCAAGGACGTCACCGACTCCGGCATCGAGGTGCTCGGCGACACGCAGCGCATCGCGGAGGTCGCGAGCGCGGCCGAGGCCGACGTCGTGTTCTTCGCCTCGGGCGCGTTCCGCACCTCCGACGACATGCGCCGCGCGGCGTGGGACCTCGAGCAGCACCGCACGCACGTCGTGGTCGCGCCGAGCGTGACCGACGTCGCCCGCGAGCGGGTGCGGGTGCGCCCGGTGGGCGGGCTCCCCCTCATGCACCTCGACACCGCACGGTCCGCGCAGGCGTCCCGCTGGGCCAAGCGCACCTTCGACCTCCTCGGGGCCACTGGCCTCGTGGTGGTGCTGAGCCCGGTCCTCGCGCTCGCCGCTCTGCGGGTGTGGGTGTTCGACCGCGGGCCGGTGCTGTTCCGCCAGACCCGTACGGGACGGGACGGCGTGGAGTTCGCCTGCCTCAAGTTCCGCACGATGGTGGTCGACGCGGAGGCGCGTCTGGCGGGCCTGCAGTCGGAGTCCGGGTTCTCCGGGGGGCTGTTCAAGATGAAGGACGACCCGCGGATCACGAAGCCGGGCCGCTGGCTGCGCCGCTTCTCCCTCGACGAGCTGCCCCAGCTCTTCAACGTGCTGCGCGGGGAGATGAGCCTCGTCGGTCCGCGACCGCCGCTGCCCAGCGAGGTCGTCAGCTACGACGACGACATGCGCCGCCGCCTGCGGGTCCGGCCCGGCATGACGGGACTGTGGCAGGTCTCGGGGCGTTCCGACCTGTCGTGGGACGAGGCCATCCGTCTCGACATCTACTACGTCGACAACTGGTCGATGATGCAGGACCTCAGCATCCTCGTGCGCACCGTCGGCGCCGTGCTGGGCTCTCGAGGGGCCTACTGAGCACGACGTCACCCTCCCCGGACACACGGCCGGGACCCGCCGGTCCTGGGGGATGGCGGGCCCCGGTCGTGTCACGTCGGCGCCGCTCCAGGACGGGGCGCGCCGCGCGCGGACTCAGTCGAGCAGGCCCTCGAGGTAGGCGCCGTACCCGCTCTTGCGCAGCGGCGCCGCGCGCTCGCGCAGCTCGTCGTCGCTGAGGAACCCCATGCGCCAGGCGACCTCCTCGGGGCACCCGATCTTCAGGCCCTGGCGGCCCTCGAGGGTGCGCACGAAGTTCGAGGCGTCGTTGAGGGAGTCGAACGTGCCCGTGTCGAGCCACGCCGTGCCGCGCGGCAGGATCTCGACCTGCAGCCGGCCCTCCTCGAGGTAGGTGCGGTTGAGGTCGGTGATCTCGAGCTCGCCGCGGGCGGACGGCTGGAGCACCTTCGCGCGCTCGACCACGTCGTTGCCGTAGAAGTAGAGGCCGGGCACCGCGTAGTTGCTCCTCGGGTGCGTCGGCTTCTCCTCCATCGAGGTCGCGACGCCGTGCTCGTCGAAGTCGACGACGCCGTACGCCGTGGGGTCGGCCACCTGGTAGCCGAACACCGCCGCGCCGTCCAGGTCCTCGAAGCGCCGCAGCTTCGTGCCGAGCCCCGGGCCGTAGAAGATGTTGTCGCCGAGCACGAGCGCGACCGTCTCGTCGCCGATGTGGTCCTCGCCGATGACGAACGCCTGCGCGAGCCCGTCGGGGCTCGGCTGCACGGCGTACGTGATCGCGACACCCAGCTGCGAGCCGTCGCCGAGCAGCCGGTGGAACTGCTCCGCGTCGTGGGGCGTGGTGATGATGAGGATGTCGCGGATGCCCGCCAGCATGAGCGTGGTGAGCGGGTAGTAGATCATCGGCTTGTCGTAGACGGGCACGAGCTGCTTGCTGACGCCGAGCGTGATCGGGTGCAACCGCGAGCCCGTGCCGCCGGCCAGGATGATTCCGCGCATGCGCTCACTCTAGGGTGGCGCCCATGCAGCGCATCCTCGTGACGGGCGGAGCCGGGTTCATCGGCTCGAACTTCGTGCACCACCTCCTCGCGCACACGGACGCGACGGTGACGGTCCTCGACAAGCTGACCTACGCCGCCAGCCGCGAGTCGCTCGCCGGGTTGCCGGCCGACCGGGTCGAGCTCGTGGTCGGCGACATCGCGGACGCCGCCGTCGTGGAGCCGCTCGTGGCCCGCCACGACGCGGTGGTGCACTTCGCCGCCGAGTCGCACAACGACAACTCGCTGAGCGACCCCAGCCCGTTCATCCAGACCAACCTCGTCGGCACCTTCGTGCTGCTCGAGGCGGTGCGCAAGGCGGACGTGCGCCTCCACCACATCTCGACCGACGAGGTGTACGGCGACCTCGAGCTCGACGACCCGCACCGGTTCACCGAGGCGACGCCCTACACGCCGTCCTCGCCGTACTCGGCGTCGAAGGCGGGCTCGGACCACCTGGTGCGCGCCTGGGTGCGCAGCTTTGGGGTGCGGGCGACGGTCTCGAACTGCTCGAACAACTACGGGCCGTGGCAGCACATCGAGAAGTTCATCCCCCGCCAGATCACGAACGTGATCGACGGCGGCCGCCCGAAGCTGTACGGCGCGGGGCTCAACGTGCGCGACTGGATCCACGCCGACGACCACTCGTCGGCGGTCTGGACGATCCTCCAGAGGGGCGAGATCGGGGAGACCTACCTGATCGGCGCCGACGGCGAGCGCAACAACCTCGAGGTGGTCGGCATGATCCTCGAGGCGTTCGGCCGCCCCGCCGACGACTTCGAGCACGTGACGGACCGCGCCGGGCACGACCTGCGCTACGCCATCGACTCCACCAAGCTGCGCACCGAGCTGGGCTGGGCGCCGCGGTACGCCGACTTCGCCGAGGGCCTGGCCCGCACCATCCAGTGGTACCGCGACAACGAGGCCTGGTGGCGCCCGCACAAGACCGCGGTCGAGGCGACCTACGCGGCGAAGGGCCAGTAACCGGTGGTCGAGGAGCGAGGAACGAGCGTCTCGAAGCCACGACGGAGGACCCGATGACCCAGCAGCTCAGCGTCGAGACCACCCCCATCCCGGGCCTCCTGGTCGTGCACCTGCCCGTGCACGGCGACAGCCGGGGCTGGTTCAAGGAGAACTGGCAGCGGGCGAAGATGACCGCGCTCGGCCTGCCCGACTTCGGCCCGGTGCAGAACAACGTCTCCTACAACGCGACGCGCGGCGCCACGCGCGGCATCCACACGGAGCCGTGGGACAAGTACGTCGCGGTGGCGACGGGTCGCGTCTTCGCGGCCTGGGTCGACATGCGCGAGGGCGACTCGTTCGGAACCACGTTCTGGATCGAGATCGACGAGTCGGTCGCGGTCTTCGTGCCGCGCGGCGTCGGCAACTCCTACCAGGCGCTCGAGGACGGCACGACGTACACGTACCTGGTCAACGACCACTACGTGCCGGGCCGCACCTACCCGGCGCTGCACCTCGGTGACGAGTCCTCCGCGATCCCGTGGCCGATCCCGCTCGCCGAGGCCGAGATCTCCGCGAAGGACCAGGGCAACCCGCGCCTCGCCGACGTCACCCCGATGCAGCCGCGCCGCGCGCTCGTCGTGGGCGCCCGCGGCCAGCTCGGGCGCGCCCTGCAGGCCGTGTTCCCCGGCGCCGACCTGGTGGACCTCGGCGAGCCGGGCGACGGGGTCGAGCGCCTCGACCTCACCGACGCCGACGCCGTCGCTGCGTGGCCCTGGAACGATTACGACGTGGTGCTCAACGCCGCGGCGTACACGGCCGTCGACGCGGCCGAGACCCCGGAGGGGCGGGTCGTCTGCTGGGCGGCCAACGCCACGGCGCCCGCCACGCTGGCCCGGCTCGCGGCCGAGCACCGCTTCACGCTGGTGCACGTGTCGAGCGACTACGTCTTCGACGGCACGCACCCGCTGCACCCGGAGGACGAGCGCCTCAGCCCGCTGGGGGTCTACGGCCAGGCCAAGGCCGCCGGCGATCTCGCGGTGGGCACCGCGCCGCGCCACTACCTGCTGCGCACGTCGTGGGTGATCGGCGACGGGAAGAACTTCGTCCGCACGATGCAGACCCTGGCCGGGAACGGCGTCACCCCGACGGTCGTCGACGACCAGCGCGGCCGGCTGACCTTCACCAGCGAGCTGGCGCGGGCGGTGCGGCACCTCGTGGACACGGGCGCGCCGTACGGCACCTACAACGTCACCGGCGGCGGCGACGTGCTGTCGTGGGCCGACTACGCGAAGCGGGTCTACGAGCTGGCGGGACGCTCGGCCGATGACGTCACGCCCATCACGACCGAGGAGTACGAGGCCGGCAAGACCCTGGCGCCGCGGCCGCGCAACAGCGCGCTCGACCTGGCCAAGGTCGAGGCCACCGGTTTCGTGCCGCGGGACGCACTGGAGCAGCTGGAGGAGTACGTCACCAGCGCGGACGCATGACGTCCTTGAGCGCGGGGCGCACGTCGGCGAGGTAGACGAAGGCCGCGATGGTGAAGCCGAGGTTGAGGATCGTGCCGAGGAAGCCCAGGTAGAACAGGAAGACCGCGAGCTGCAGGACGAAGCCGATGGCGAGGATCGCGACCCACTTCTGCTTCGTGAGCTTGCCGGCGGCGTCGTAGGCGTCGGCGCGGTGGGCGAGGGCGTTGACGAGGCTGAACCCCTTCACCAGGAGCAGCGCCACCAGCACGGCGAGCCCGATCCAGCTCTGCATCACGAAGACGTTCACGGGACCCCACACTAGGGTGTCGCTGGTGCGGCGTCCTCCGGCATCACGACCCGACCTGCCGTACACGCCCGCCTCGGTCGAGGCGGTACGCGGGGCGCTGCGGGTCGTGCTGGCGGACGACGGGCGGGTGTTCCGCCTTCCGCCGGAGGTCGGCGGGGACGAGTTCCTCGCCGCCGCCGACCGGCACCGCGTCGTCGTCTTCCTGTCGATGCACCTCGACCGCCTGGACCTGCCCGCGGCCGTGACCGAGCGGCTCCGCAGCGAGGGACGACGGGGCCGGATGCCGTGCCTCGTCATGGCCCACGACCTCCATCGGGTCCTCGACGTGCTCGAGGACGCGGGCGTGCGGGCGTTGACGGTGAAGGGGGTCGCCCTGGCCGCCCAGGCGTACGGCGACTACACCGCCCGCGGGTCGGGGGACCTCGACCTCCTGGTGCCGCCCGCGGACGTCGAGGTCGCCTACCGGGCCCTGCGGTCGGCGGGGTGGCACCCGAGCAGCGCCTACCCCGCACCGGGGCCGACGTGGGCCTGGCGGTTCACCGTGCGCAACTACTGCGAGGTGCCGCTGACGGGTCGGGGGGTCGCGGTCGACCTCCACTGGCACCTCGCGACGGCGCGCGACGCCTTCCCGACCTTTGACGAGCTGTGGGGCCGGCGGGCCCTGGTCGACGTGGGCGGCCGGGAGGTGGCGACGCTCGGCGTCCGGGACGCGCTGGAGCACTCGGCGAGCCATGCCGCCAAGGACGACTGGGCGTGGCTGCGGAGCCTGGCGGACGTGCGAATGCTCGAGCGGGTCGGTCACAGCGCGACGGTCCTGTCGACCCCCGCCCGGCGTCGCACGGCGGCGGTCGCAGCGTGGCTCCTCGGCTCCCCGCCGGCGGGGCGGCCGTCCGGCCAGGGGCTGGTCACGGCCCGTCAGGCGTCGGACCCGGAGGTGTCGGTGGGCCGGTTCCCCGGCCACCGCACGTTGGTCGGACTCCGGCGGTCCGCCCGGGACGTCCGGTCGGCCGCGGACGCCCGGCGGGTGCTGGCGGTGACGGTCTTCCACCCGAGCGAGCTGGGCGCGATCGAGGCGACGGGCACGTTCCGCGGCGCCGCCGCGGCGGTCGGCGTACGGACCCGCGCGTTCCGCGAGCGGACGCGTCAGTGGCAGCGACGCGGGACGGTGCCCTCGTCGGACCGTCCCGGCGCCGGGACGTAGGACGGGCCCGCGGCGACGCCGCGGGCCCGTCCTCGGTGCTGCTCGGTCAGTCGCCGACCTTGGCGGCGGCGTCCTTCGCGGCGGTGGCGGTCTTGGCCGCCGTCTTCTTGGCGGTGGTGCCGGTCGCCTTCGCCGTGCTCTTCGTCGTCGCGGCGCGCTTGCGCGTGGTCGCCGTGGCGTTCTTGGCCGGGGTGGACGTCGCGGCGTCCTTGGCCGCGGCGGCCGTGCGCTTCGCGGTCGTGGTCGCGGTCGACTTCGCCGACGACGCGGTCTTCTCCGCGGTGGTCGTGGTGGCCTTCGCACGGGAGGCGGTCGACTTCGCGGAAGCGGCGGCCTGCTGCGTGGACTCCTGGCGGCGGATGCGCGCCACCAGCGTCTCGCCCCGCTTCGCGAGGTCGGTGTAGGTGGCGGTCGCGGTCGAGACGTACTCGTCGGCGCGCTTCTGCGCCTTCTCCGGGATGGCCCGGGCCTCGGCCTGCAGCTCGGCGATCCGGGCCTCGACGGCCGCGCGGCGCTCCTTGGCCTCGGTGGTCAGTGCCTCGATGCGGGCGTTGACCGTGCTGACCGCCTGGTCGCGCAGCGCCTTCGGCTCGAAGTCGAACGAGGTGGCCCTCTTCTGCGCCTCGGTCACCCGGGCCTGGGTCGTCGCGACGTACTCGCGGACGGCCTCGACGGCGAGGTCGATGACGCCGGCGCCGGCGTAGAGGGTCTTGTTGGCCTCGGTCTTGATGTCGAACTTGGCGGAAGCCATGTTCACTCCTTCGGTTGGGGTGAGGCGGCTCAGGGCCGCGCTCGGAGGATGTGCACCGCGCGATCGAGCGGCGAGCAGTGCCGGTGGGTCAGCCGTCGCCCTGGCCGTTCAGCGCCAGGAACGACGCGTAGACCTCGAGCAGGGACTGCTTCTGCCGCTCCGTCAGCTGCGGGTCGGCGAGGACCGCGAGCTCGACCGAACCGCCCTCGCCGTCCGGGGGGCTGACGATGCCCGCCCGGAGGTAGAGCTGCTCGGCGGAGATCCGCAGTGCCTTGGCGATCTGCTGCAGCACCTCGGCCGAGGGCTTGCGGAGACCGCGCTCGATCTGGCTGAGGTAGGGGTTCGACACGCCTGCCTGGTCGGCGAGCTGCCGCAAGGAGAGCTGCGCAGAGGTGCGCTGCTCCTTGAGGTACTCCCCGAGAGTCTCGACGGTCTTGCCGACCTTGCCCTTCGCCATGAGTTCCATAGTGCTAACTGTAGCTAGCGCTGACAACCCCTGTTGCGGTGAGGCGGGCCACATGACGGTTGAAAGTTCAGGCGGGACGCGGCGGCGGTGCGCCGCTCGTGCGCTAGCAACTGCTTGCAGGCCCCAAGGGAGCCCGAGGCCCCGGGCGGGGCGCACGCAAGAGGTCCAGAACTTGTCCCAGCACCCTTTGTGCCCGCGGTGGGGGCGTGCCAGAGTAGATCGCGGAGTGACGCTGCCCCCGGGATCCCTGACGTCCGGGAGCCTGCGGCCTCCGCCGGGAGCCGCCCTGCTGAACCCCAGAGAGCAGGGCGGCTCCTCCTGCCCCGGCCCGGGTCGCTGGCAGGATGGCGCGGTGGCCACGACGCAGCACTGCCCGAGTCCTCGCGTGCTCGACGACCTGGAGCTCCGGGCTTGGGGTGTCCTCCCCGGGCCCGTCGATGCCGGCGAGTTCGACCTGCCGTCGGGTCTCGCAGCCGACGAGCCCGACCTGCTCGAGCTGGTCGATCCCGAAGGTCTCCCTCTCGCTCGCCTGCACGCTCGCGACGCGGGTGGCTGGACCGTGGAGCCGCTGGCACGCCCCGCCCACGGCCCGTTCCGGCGCCTGCGCCTGAGCCCCGACGAGGTGCGCGAGCAGCACCCCGGGGCCGTCCGTGTGCCGGTCGAGTCGCCGTTGTCGCCCGCCCAGCGCGCCGAGCTGGCCGCCGCGGACGGGGAGGTGCTGCTGCTCGTCCTCGCTGGCGACGGCTGGCCCCGCGGGACGAGCCCGCTGGGCCTGGTGCGGTCGACCCTGGCGGCGGTCCGCAGCCTGTCCTCGGTGCACGTGGTGGTGGTGCCGCTGGCCCGGACCGGCGACGTCGCCGTCGACGCGGAGCGTCGGGAGCGGGTCGTGGCCGCGTACGCCGGTGACGCGCCGGTGGTCGAGCTGGGTGACGGGGGAGGGCAGAGCAGCACCGCGGCGGCGGAGCGGGCCGCCGGTCTGGTGGTCTTCTTCACCGGGTTGTCGGGCAGCGGCAAGTCGACGGTCGCGCGGGCGCTCGTCGACCACCTGCTGGAGACGACGGAGCGCACGGTCACGAGCCTCGACGGTGACGTCGTGCGGAGGAACCTGTCGGCCGGACTGACGTTCTCCCGCGAGGACCGGGAGACGAACATCCGCCGGATCGGGTGGGTCGCGGCGGAGATCGCCCGGCACGGCGGGGTGGCGGTCTGCAGCCCGATCGCGCCGTACGACGCCACTCGCCGCGACGTGCGCCGCCTGGTTGCCGACGCGGGAGGCCGCTTCGTGCTGGTGCACGTCGCGACCCCCGTGGAGGAGTGCGAGCGGCGCGACCGCAAGGGTCTCTACGCCAAGGCCCGCGCGGGCGAGATCCCCGACTTCACCGGCATCTCGGCGCCGTACGAGGTGCCGGAGGACGCGGACGTCGTCGTCGACACGACGGGCCTGACCGTCGAGGAGGCGCTGGCGCCGGTCCTCGCCGCCATCGCGCCTGGGGTCGAGGTCGGCGGCGAACCGGTGGTCGAGGTAGGTCGCGAACCGGTGGTTGAGGTGGGTCGCGAGCCGCTGGTTGAGGTGGGCGCGCTAGCGCCCCTCGAAACCACGGCCGAGGTGGGCGCGCCAGCGCCCCTCGAAACCCCGCTCAAGGTCCTCGTCGTCTGCACCGCGAACATCTGCCGCTCGCCGTACATGGAGCTCGCACTCCAGGCGGCGGCGGGCGACGCCGTCGTCGTCGCGGGGGCGGGAACGCACGGCTACGCCGACCACCCGATGGACGAGCACATGGCCGCGGAGGCCCGCGCTCGTGGGCTCGACCCGGCGCAGTTCCGCAGCCGGCCGCTCACCCGCGCCCTGATCGACGACGCCGACCTGGTGCTGACGGCGGAGAGTCGTCACCGGTCTTTGATCCTCGACGAGAGCCCGGGGGCGTTCCGCAAGGTCTTCACTCTGGGGCAGTTCGCGCGCGGGGTCGAGGGTCTGGAGGGCCCGGTCGACGCCCGGGCGGCCGTGGCCCACGTCGGGGCCAATCGACCGAGCGCCGAGGGCCTCGACATCGCCGACCCTTTCCGCCGGGGCCCAGTGGCGGCTGCCGAGTGCGCGGCGCTCATCGACGGTCTCGTAGAGAAGATCGCGGACCACCTGGCGCGACCGTGACCCGCGCCGGCGACCCGGGCGGCCCTGGGGGACACTCGTTGAGTGAACGCGACCCGGGCTTGTCCTGTCTGCAAGGCGCTGACGCTCCATCTGGACTGGGACGTGGAGCGCCGGCCGTCCCATCTCCGCAGTGTCCAGTGCGAGAACGCGTGCGAGCTCAGCGGGGACCAGGTCGAGGAGCAGCGCTCCCGGCCGGTGATCTGATGGCCCCCGTCTCGCCGGCGGGACAAGCCAAGGGGTCGGCCGACCGAGGGTCCTGCCGAGTACGCTGCCCTAGGGTTGCGCCGTGCGCGTAGCGGTGTTCGGGGACTCGATCGCCAACGGCCTCGGAGTCCGCGGACCGCGTTACGCGGATCTCGTGACCGAGGCGTTGGGGGCGGAACTGCTCGACTTCACCGCGTCCGCCCAGACCGTGGCCGTCTCGGAGGCCCGGCTGCGCGCGTCCGGGGTCGACGGCATCGACCTGGCAATCATCGCGCACGGGACGACGGAGGCCATTCTTCGACCCTCCCAGCGAACGTTGCGGTGCGTGCCGGCCAGGTGGCGGCGAACCGGTTGGCTCGACCCGCGGCCATACTTCTCGACGAGTCGGCACAGGCGCTTGGCCCAACGCCTCGAGTCTGAGGCTCGTTGGCGGGTCAAGGTCGGCCTGCTCAAGTGGGGAACTGCTGAGCAGTTGCTGGCACTGCCCGCGTTCGTCGATCACATGGTCGGCCTGCAGGATGCGCTCCGGGCTCGCGGTGCCCACGTCGTGATACTTGGGCCGACCGACCTGGACGACCGCTACTTCCCGGGCTCGAGCGCTGCTCTTCGCGAGTACGCGAGCGGCTCCCGTTCCGTTGCCCGGAGCTACGTGCCCATGAACGGCGCGCTCCAGAGGTGGGACCACTACTGCCTCGACCACTTCCATCCCAACGAGGCAGGCCACCGGGCAATGGCAGAACGCATCACGGCTGCGCTCCCGTGACCGGGTGACGTCGGACGGCCTGAGCCGAAGCCCGGCCCCGATCGCGGTCAGGACGGGCGGGAGGCGCGCTGAGCACCCAGCCCCAGGCGAGCGCGACGGCTAGCCCCGACGTGGTGGCGAACGTCGAGCCGGCGACGGTGAAGGCCATGGAGAAGAGCACGGCCAGGCTGAGGTCGTTCCCGGGGAGCTTCCAGTCCGCCGCCACGGCGCGCTTCGCCGTGATCGCGGCGACCACCAGCATCGCCAGGAGTGCAAGGGGGCCGGCAGCCACGAGCAGGTCGATGTAGAGGTTGTCCGCCCGTTGAACGGAGGCACTGAATCCGGTTCCCAATGGTTGGCGCAGGGCTGGCCCGACCCCGTCGAGCAGCCGGAGGCGAGCCTCGAGCGACTGGTCGCCGCCCAGATCGGTGTAGCGCTCGACGGTGAAGACGTTGGTCTCGGCTGAGCTCGCGATGACGCGTGTCCCGACGGCGTACAGCACCGCGCTGGCGCCGACGGCAACGGTGACCAACGCGAGTGACCTTGTCTTGACCGCGGCGACCAGCAAGACGAGTGCCATCGACAACAGGCCGGTGCGCACGCCCGTGAGGAAGAAGGCAGGCGCAGCGACCGCCAGCGCCGTAACCCGCAGCGCCAGTTGTCGCCGAGCCGCACCACGTACAACGCCCTGGGCGACCACGCACATGAGCGCGCCGAGGACGAGTGCGTACGGACCTGGTGATTCCAGCGACCCGAACACCCTGACCTGGCCGGGCACTGGCGCACCGATCGAGCTGAGGTTGGAGGCGACCATCCAGGCCCGGTCCCACGAGGGCAGGAACTGGAATTGGACCAGCCCGTAGCCAGCGATGGCCAGCGTCGCCCAGGGCGCAGCTCGAGAGACCGCCTCCGATGCGTTGGGCAGCAGACCCGAGGCAGCCGTCGCCATCGCCAGGAAGCAGGTCGAGTAGACGATGGCCACGTAGAGCGCTTCCACCGAACGCTCGGAAAGCGCCCAAGAAATTAGCGGCAGGAACACGAGTGCCGCTAGCGCAAGACCAAGGACCGGGTCGGTTCTGCGCAAGGCCACGCCGCGGTCGCGCCCCACGCTCCACATGAGTGCGAGCGCCAGTAGAGCGATGGGCAACAGCAACAGCGGGTCCGTCTCGGTCCGGCCACCTGACGTGACACGCCGCACGAGACCCAGGGACACGACGCAGGCAAGCAGGATGACCAACGCTGTTCGTGCTCGAACGAGCAAACCCGCCAGGAGCAGGACGACGGCCAGCGCTAGCCGCGGCTCGACAGCGACCAGCACCCCTAGCGACGCGCACAGGAACATCGCCAGGGCCATCAAGAGGCCGCTACCCACACCGCGCATGAAGACTCCCAGCTGTCTGTCAGGTGGCAGCCTAGGGGAGAGGTGCAGTCGGCGCAGGCCGCCCGCTTCGGTCACCCTCGGCTGCTGTCCGTGCTCCCTCGCCATGGCGACTGCCGGAGCGTCGGCACCCGGCGCCGGGCGGGGTCTATCAAACAGGTGGGCCGTTCGGGGCGGACTCGCAACTCTGCGAGGGCGGCGCCGCTAGACCTGGGGTAGCGCCCGGCCGCGACTGAGCGGCTGGTCTCGTGACGACAGGGCGGGCCCAAGTGGCCGCGGCGGTTCTGCCTACTGCGGCATCACCCCTCGCCCGACCAGTCCCTGCCTCTCGGACGTCATGTGCCCGGAGCGCCCGGTAGCCTGCCGCCCATGAAGATCGCCGTCGCCGGCATGGGCTATGTCGGGCTGTCGAACGCCGTCGTCCTCGCGCAGCACCACGAGGTGGTCGCGGTCGACGTCGACCAGAGCCGCGTGGACCTGCTCAACCAGCGGCAGTCGCCGATCGAGGACGCCGAACTGGAAAAGTACCTGGCCTCCATCCCCCTGAACCTCTCGGCGACCCTCGACAAGGCGGCGGCGTACTCGGACGCCCGCTTCGTCATCGTCGCGACGCCGACGGACTACGACGAGCGCACGAACTACTTCAACACCAGCACGGTGGAGAGCGTCATCGCCGACGTGCTGGCGGTGAACACCGACGCGACGATCATCGTGAAGTCGACGGTGCCGGTCGGCTTCACCCGCCGCGTGCGGGAGGAGAACGCGGGCGCATCGATCATCTTCTCGCCCGAGTTCCTCCGCGAGGGCCGGGCGCTCTACGACAACCTGCACCCCTCGCGCATCGTCGTCGGCGACACCTCCGAGCGGGCGCGCGAGTTCGCGGCGCTGCTCGTCGAGGGCGCGATCGACAAGGACGTGCCCACGCTCTTCACCGACCCCACCGAGGCCGAGGCGATCAAGCTCTTCGCCAACACCTACCTCGCGCTGCGGGTGGCGTACTTCAACGAGCTCGACACCTACGCCGCGGTGCACGGGCTCGACTCGGCGCAGATCATCGAGGGCGTCGGGCTCGACCCGCGCATCGGGTCGCACTACAACAACCCCTCCTTCGGGTACGGCGGGTACTGCCTGCCGAAGGACACCCGCCAGCTGCAGGCGAACTACCAGGACGTGCCGCAGAACCTCATCAGCGCCATCGTCGAGGCCAACACGACGCGCAAGGACTTCATCGCCGACGACGTGCTGCGCCGCGGGCCCCGCACGGTCGGCATCTACCGCCTCATCATGAAGGCGGGCTCGGACAACTTCCGGGCGTCGAGCATCCAGGGCGTCATGAAGCGCATCAAGGCGAAGGGCATCGAGGTCGTCGTCTACGAGCCCGCGCTCGACACGGAGGAGTTCTTCCACTCGGAGGTCATCACCGACCTCGACGAGTTCAAGAAGCGCTCCGACGTCATCATCGCGAACCGGCGTACCGACGTGCTGGCGGACGTCGCCGAGAAGGTCTACACGCGCGACATCTACGGCCGCGACTGATCGGCCCCGCAGCCCGGCGCTGATCGGGCCGCTGGTTGAGGTGGCCGCCCCAGCGGCCCGAGCCGGTGGTTGAGGTGGCCGCCCCAGCGGCCCTCGAAACCACTCGGCGCCCACGGACTGATACGTGGCCGGGTGCTGAGACGGCCGTCCGTACTCTCATCGGGTGTCCGCGTCGCATCCCGACTACCGCCTGAGCCAGCTGGACCAGCTGGAGGCCGAGTCGATCCACGTCTTCCGCGAGGTCGCGGCCGAGTTCGAGAAGCCGGTGCTGATGTTCTCCGGCGGCAAGGACTCGATCGTCATGCTCCGCCTGGCCGAGAAGGCGTTCTTCCCCGCGAAGATCCCCTTCCCCGTGCTGCAGGTGGACACGGGCTACGACTTCCCCGAGGTGCTCGAGTGCCGCGACGAGTGGGTCGCCCGCCTCGGTCTGCGGCTGGTCGTCGCCAGCGTGGAGGAGGCGATCGCCTCCGGTGTCGTCGTCGACGACGGGCGCACGACCCGCAACCGCATGCAGATCGGCACCCTGCTGCACGCCATCGAGGAGGAGGGCTTCACCGCCGCCTTCGGTGGCGGTCGCCGCGACGAGGAGAAGGCCCGCGCCAAGGAGCGCGTCTACTCTCACCGCGACGAGTTCGGCCAGTGGGACCCGAAGAACCAGCGCCCCGAGCTGTGGAGCCTCTACAACGGCCGCATCCACTCGGGCGAGCACATGCGGATCTTCCCGCTGAGCAACTGGACCGAGCTCGACATCTGGCACTACATCGACCGGGAGCAGATCTTCATCCCGTCGATCTACTTCAGCCACCAGCGCCGCGTCTTCGAGCGCGACGGCATGCTGCTGACCGAGAGCGAGCACAACCCGCTGCGTGCCGGCGAGACCGCCGAGGAGCGCACCGTCCGGTTCCGCACCGTCGGCGACCTGACCCTCACCGGCTGCGTCGAGTCGACCGCGTCGACCACGACCGAGATCATCGACGAGATCGCCGTGGCCCGCCTCACCGAGCGTGGCGCCACCCGTGGCGACGACCGGTTCTCCGAGGCCGCCATGGAGGACCGCAAGAAGGAGGGCTACTTCTGATGGACCTGCTTCGCTTCGCCACCGCCGGCTCGGTCGACGACGGCAAGTCGACCCTCATCGGGCGGCTGCTGCTCGACTCCAAGGCGATCTTCGAGGACCAGCTCGCGGCCGTCGAGGCCACCAGCCAGTCGAAGGGCTACGACTACACCGACCTGGCCCTGCTGACCGACGGCCTGCGCTCCGAGCGCGAGCAGGGCATCACGATCGACGTCGCCTACCGCTACTTCGCCACCCCGAGCCGCAAGTTCATCATCGCGGACACCCCGGGACACGTGCAGTACACGCGGAACATGGTCACGGGCGCCTCGACCGCCGACCTCGGTCTCGTGCTCGTCGACGCCCGCCACGGGCTGTCCGAGCAGTCGCGGCGCCACGCCGTGCTGCTGTCGCTGCTGCGGGTGCCGCACCTCGTGCTCGCGGTCAACAAGATGGACCTCGTCGACTACTCGCAGGAGCGGTTCGACGAGATCAAGCGCGAGTTCAGCGCCTTCGCGACGAAGCTGACCATCCCCGACCTCGCGGTCATCCCGATCTCGGCGCTCAAGGGCGACAACGTCGTCACGCGCTCCGAGGCCATGCCGTGGTACGACGGCTCGTCCCTGCTGCACCACCTCGAGAACGTGCACGTCGCCTCCGACCGGGACCTGCGCGACGCGCGATTCCCGGTGCAGTACGTCGTGCGCCCCAAGTCCGACGACCACCACGACTACCGCGGGTACGCCGGACAGGTCGCCGGCGGCGTCTTCAAGCCCGGCGACGAGGTCGTCGTGCTCCCGTCGGGCATGACGGCCAAGATCGCCGGCATCGACCTGTTCGACCGCGAGGTCGACGAGGCGTTCCCGCCCATGTCGGTCACCATCCGCCTCGACGACGAGCTCGACGTGTCGCGCGGCGACCTCATCGCGCGGCCCAACAACCAGCCGCAGGTGACGCAGGACATCGACGCCATGGTCGCGTGGATGAGCACGACCCCGCTGCGCCCGCGCCAGCGGCTCCTGGTCAAGCACACGACGCGCACGGTCAAGGCCCTGGTGAAGGAGCTCGACTACAGGCTCGACGTGAACACCCTGCACCGCGACCAGGAGACCGGCGAGCTCGGCGTCAACGAGATCGGCCGGGTGCGCCTGCGCACCCAGCAGCCGCTGCTCGTCGACCCCTACTCGCGCAACCGCACCACCGGCGCGTTCATCCTCATCGACGAGGCGACGGGTGTGACGGTGGGCGCGGGAATGATCAACGACTAGGTCGTTGGTGGGCAGTGGTGTTGGTCCCACTCTCGACAAAGCGCCGTGAGCCCCCCTCGTGCCTTGGTACGTTCAACCGGTGAGCCCAGGGAGTGATGTCGCGAGGCCGTTGAGGGTTCTGCTTGTCACTCCCGATTTCCCTCCGGCGCACGGCGGCATCCAGCGGCTGCTCTACGAGATCACGTCACACATGCCATCGGCCGAGGTCCGGGTCGTGACTCTGTCGACCGAGGGAGCGGCCGAGTTCGACCGCTCGAGCAGAACTCCGACGCGACGTCTGCCGGCGGTCGGTCGGCGTCCGCTGGTCCGGAACGCCATGTTGAACGTGTCTCTGGCGTTCTTCCGCAGTTCGTGGCGCCCAGACGTGATCTTGAACGGTCACGTCGTAACCGCGCCTGCCGCCGTTGTCCTGGCTCGCCGGTTCAAGGTCCGCCAAGTGCTCTACACGTACGGCAAAGAGGTAGAGGGCAGGCCACGGACGGCCCGCTGGGCGATGCGCCGTGCTCACGCCGGGGTCACAGTTGCTGCCTACACCCGCGGCGCAATGGAACGTGTGGCCGGCGGACTTCTACCTCTCGAGGTGCGGGTGGTCCATCCGGGTACCAAGCCTCCATCAGAGCTGCCGTCCACCAGGGCTCAGCGACCTACGGTGCTGACCACCGCTCGCCTGAGGGACTGGTACAAGGGCCACGACGTCATGGTGCACGCCATGGAGAAGGTCGTGCGACGGGTGCCGGACGCGCGCTGGGTCGTCATCGGCGATGGGAGGCTCCGACCCGAGCTGGAGCAGCGTTGCGCCGATCGGGGCCTCGCGGAGGCGGTCACTTTCCTGGGTTCGGTCGACGACGCTACGCGTGATCATTGGCTCGGTCAGGCTCACGTGTTCGCGATGCCAGCCCGTTACCCGGAGGGCGAGGTCGGCGGAGAAGGCTTCCCGGTGGTCTACCTCGAGGCAGCGGCATGGGGGCTGCCGACCTTGGCCGGAAATGTCGGAGGGCCGGCAGAAGCGGTCTTGGATCGGCAAACGGGGCTGCTCGTCAACCCCGAGTCCGCTGACGAGGTGGCCGACGCTCTCTCGGCCTTGTTGCTGGATCCGTCTCTTGCTGCAACTTACGGAGTGGCAGCCAGGAACCGTGTGCTCGAGGAGTTCACGTGGGAATCAGTGGCAGCTCAGCTTGAGAGCCTTCTGCGGGACGTCGCCGGAGTAGAAGAGTGAGCCGGCCGATCGAACGTGCCCTCGTCATCGGCTCGTCCGGCTTCCTTGGTAGTTGGATAGCTCACGAGCTCGCTCGCGAGGGTGTGGAGGTCGTCGGGACGTCACGCGGAGGCGGTGGTCCCGTCATGCCCACACTGCAGGCGCCGGCACGCTGTCACGCGATCGACCAGGCCGATGGGCGCATGGAGGGTCTGCTGAAAGACGTGGACACGGTGTTCTTCGCCGCTGGGGTTGCATCCGTCCCACGCTCGATCGAAGACCCGGTCTCCGATCTGCTGGCCAACACGCACTCGGTGCTGCGCCTACTCGATCTCAGTCGTCGGTTGGATCGTCCGCCCGCGTTCGTGTTCTGTTCGTCGGCCGCGGTATATGGAACTGCGTTATCGCTGCCAATGCGGGAGGACCACCCCAAGAGGCCTGTCTCGCCCTACGGAGTTTCCAAGCTCGCGGCTGAGGAGTACGTCGCGCTGTACGCGCGGGAATTCGGAGTCCCGGCGGCGTCGACACGGCCTTTCTCAGTCTATGGTCCCGGTCAGCGTAAACAGGTGGTCTACGACTTGGCGCGACGGATCGGTGCCGACGCGACTTCGCTCGAGGTCGCGGGCGACGCCGATGTCTCGCGCGACTTTGTCTACGTCACGGACGCGGCGCGAGCGGTCATCTCGGTGGCCAAGCGGGCGCCCCTCAAGGGGGAGGCGTTCAATGTCGCCTCCGGGCTGGAAACAACGCTGTCCGCCCTCGTGTCTGCTCTGGTGGACGCGGCGGGCAGCACGATCCAAGTTCGCTTCACCGGCGAAGTGCGCGAGGGTGACCCGATCCGTTGGTGCGCCGACATCGCCGCTCTGAGAGCTCTCGGCCATGTTCCTGAAGTCCCGTTCGCAGACGGGATCCGAAGAACCTACGATTGGGTGGCGCAGCAGAATGATCTCTCGGCCTGAGGCGGGCAACTAGGTGGCTATTCTGAAGGCGCGACCGCGGGGCTATCAACCGACGTCGCGCCAGTACCGGTTGCCGCGACGTCCCACGACTTCGTTCGACGTACTTCGTTCTGGTATCAAGCGGCGTCTTGCTGACGGTCCCCTTGGTCGAGTTGCGCGAATGGCGGTCGAACGCAACATTCATGTAGTCGGACACCACGGCCCGGATTGCGAGATCCATCCGTCGGCCAGCGTTCAGAACGCTCACATCAACGCCACAAGTGGCGTTGTGAAAATCGGAGCACTTGCAATGTTGGCTCCGGGCGTGACGCTCGTGGCTGGTACCCACGACATGTCCAGGACGGGGGACGAGCGTCGCAAGGCCATCCCCGACGCGGGGTACGACATCACGGTGGGCCCCGGCGCATTCCTAGGCGCGAACTGCACGGTCATCGGACCTTGCAAGATCGGACCGGACGCGGTGGTCGCGGCCGGGGCGGTCGTCGTTAGTGATGTCGCCCCCGGCGCCCTCGTGGCTGGCGTTCCAGCCCGACATGTCAAGTTCGTGGTCTAGGCCGATAGGCGGTGACGTCGAGCGGCCCCTGGCGTCGACGCCGGCGTATGCCAGCGTTGGAAGCCCTGCGGGGGTCTGGAATAGCCCGCGCTGCATTCGGCCTCACAGGCGTGCAGCTGGTCGTAATGCTGTTGTCGTTCGCGACGGGACCGATCCAAGCGCGCGAGCTGGGTCCCGAGCTGCGGGGGCAGCTAGCAACGGTTCTTATCGTGGGTCAGATCGGCGCGTTTCTGTCCGACTTCGGCGCCCTCGGGTGGATTACGCGGCAGGTCGCACACGGGGAGCGGGCAGGCTCCGTTCTCCGATCGGCCGCGCCTCTCCTGCTCGCTGCTTGGCTGGTAGCCGTTGCACTCGCGTTCCCTATCGCCACCATGGTGGGCGGGAGCGACGAGTCATTGCTCTTCTGGCTGTTGCTGTTCCAGATCCTCCTGCTTCCTTTCAGTTCCTTGGTGCAGGCTGCGAGCGGAGTGGCGCTGGGTAGCGCCAACTGGCGGTTCATCGCCTTCGTTCGTCTCACCGGCGCCGTGGTGCCGTTCATCGGTCTTGTGGTCCTGTTGCTCGTTGACGAGGTTACGCTCCTTTCGACGGTGGTCTGTTATTACTTGGCGGCTGTGGCGGCTGGGGTCATCGCGCTGGGTGTTTGGTGGCGCTCGCGCCCGATTGCGACGGACGTTTCGGCCGTCAGGGATGCGTGGCGGTTCGGTCGGGGCGCTTGGTTGAGCACCCTGTTGAACGTGAGTAATCTTCGCGCGGACGGACTCATGGTCGCGGCAGTCCTCGACTTCCGGTCATTGGGAATTTATGCGGTGGCGGCCACCTTGGCCGCGTTGCCCGGAGTGGTGCCGGCGGCGGTAACGCAGGCGACTGCCCGCGCACTCTCGCTCGACAACCTGCGTGAGTTCGCAGCGGCAACCGTCGGAGCGGTTCTTGCCCTCGCTGCGATCGCGGCGTCTGCGATTGCCCTGACGGCGCCGGTTCTGGTGCCACTTCTGTTCGGCGACGAGTTTGACGAAGCTGTGCCAGTAGTGTGGTTCCTATTGACAGGGACCGTTCTCGGCGCCGCTGCGCAGACCCTCGGCAACGCCATCACGCTGGCAGCCAAGCCCGCCGTAGTCGCGTGGGCCCAAGGTGCGGGTGTCGTGACGATGCTGCTCGGGATGGCGGTCTTGGGGCCCCGTTTTGGCATTCTTGGCGTCGCCGCGGCGAGTGCCTCGGGTTATGGGGCGAGCTTCGCGCTGCTTCTAACCTATGCCCGAGTTAATTCGGGCATCCCGGTTCGGCGTTGGCTGCTGCTCTCGCCGCGGTCGGTCCAGTTGATATACAAGCGCCGAAAGGTCCAAGCTGAGCAATGACCGTAAAATGTTCTGTAATTGTCGGAACCTTCCGTGGCGGATACTTGCGCGCGACGCTAAAGAGTATTCTCGCGCAGTCTGAACCATCATTTGAAATCCTCTTGATGGACGATGCCAATAGTCCGGATGTTGCCGAATTGGCAGCAAGCCTTGGAGACAGCCGGATCAAGTACCACGGAAACCCAACGACGTTAGGGCCAGCGCTGAATCACGCTCGCGGCATCTCCCTGGCCTGCGGCAAGTACGTAGCGATCGTCAACCATGACGACCTGTGGGAGCCTGAGACCCTGGATACGTTGCTGAGCGGGCTTGAGCGGCACCCAGACTGCGTTGCAGCATTCTCTCGGCCCCGCGTGACCACGGCTGACGGGCGCTTCGACGAGAGCCGGACCTCTCATGCTTGGACTACGTGGGACCTCACTGACGTGCCTGCCGGGAGAATCGGAAACTGGGCACGAGACGTGCGGAGCACCAGGTTGGCATTCCCGTCCGTGGTGTGTGCCCTGATGAGGACGCCCGAGCTGCAAGCCGTGAAGATTCCAGCCGCCGTGGGCGGTTCATACGACTTCTGGATCGGCTACCAACTGAGTCGCACCCACCCGGTTCTCCACCTCGACGAGGCCGTTGGCTACTGGCGAGAGCATCCTGACAACCTGACGCGCGTGCGGTCGGCCAAGCGATCCTTCGAGATGGCCTACATCTACTCTCACGTCGCTCTCGATCGTGCCCTGCCGCCGAAGCGGCGGCTGTACGGTGCCGCGCGGCTCCCCCGCGCCTACGCGGTGACTGCCGCCGATTACGTTCGGGGGGCGCGTCAGGGGCGCTGAGTGGGCCTGAAGAGCGCCACGGCGAACGGTACCTATCGGGCAGCGCGAAGGGCCTCCTGGTAGATGCTGAGCAGGCGTTCAGGGGAGCCGTCGGCTGCCATGTCGGACACGAGGCGTCCGCCAGCTTCGCGCTCGGGCCGCGACTTGACCGGCCCGCGTGCGACCGCCCGGCCGAGGGACGCCCCGAACGCTTCGTCCTCCACCACGTCGAGCGGGACCCCGGGCTCTGCGCGTGACTGCAGGTACTGGGAGCCCGGGTTGCTGCTGGCCACCACGCGCAGGCCGTGGTCGATGCCCTCGAGGACCGGGATCCCGAAGCCCTCGTACTCCGAGGGCGAGGCGAGGACCCACGCCGAGCCGAGCACGTCGGCGACCTGGCTGTCGGCGAGCCCGGCCCGGTGCTCGACCCACGGCGACCAGCTGGCGGCGTCGTCGGCCGGTCCGATGACGACGAGGCGGACCCGGTCGTCCTCTGCGCGCAGTGCCTCGACGGCCTCTTGCACCATCCAGCCCCGTTTGCGGCCCCGGAAGCTGCCGATGAAGACCACGACGGGCTCTGCTCCCTTGGTGCCGCCGGTCGTGCGCTGCTGCCGGAGGTACGGCGGGAAGACGTGCTGGCAGCGGAACATCTCGAGCGACTCGGGAGCAATGCCCAGGCGCAGCTGCGCCCGCTTCGCAGACCAGAGCTCGGCCCCCGCCAGCACCACGTGGTTGGCCTTGCGCAGACCCGTGGACGACTTCGCCTCTCCCCACGACGTGCCGTAGAACGAGCGCACGATGGGCGCCGAGGTGCGCAGGAGGAAGTCGTCCCCATGGGCGTGCACCACGTCGGGCCGGGTGGCGGGCAGGGCGCGTGCCGCCCGCCAGGCCGAGGTGTAGTAGCGCTCGACCCGCGAGCCGGCCGGCGGGATCGTGACGAGCTCGACCCCCGGGACCGGCGCGGCCCCGGCGTAGGTGATGACGGTGAGGTCGACGAGCTCCTGCACCCGCGCCGCCAGGCGGGCGGCGTACCGGCCCACACCGCCCGAGTGATGGCCCTCGCGGGGCCACTCCAGGCTCACCCACGTGACGCGCATCTTGGTCATCGGTCCATCTCCTCGGTCCACTGGTGCCACTCGGTCACGGCGGGCAGGCGCCGCCCGCGGGCGATGGCACGGATGAAGCCGGCCCGGGCTGGGGTCGTCACCCCGATCGCGTACCTGCCCGTGGTGCGGTGCCCTGCTGCGACCAGCTCTCGGCGGGCGCCCGGTCCCAGAGCCGCGGTGCTCGTCAGTGCCTCCCGCAGCGCGTCGACGTCGCCGCACGGCACGAGGAAGCCGTTCACCCCGTCCTGCACCACCTCAGCCGGACCGCCCGGTCGAGAAGCGATCACGACACAGCCCGCGTCCATGCCCTCCAGGACTACCGAGCCGAAGGGTTCGGGCAGGACCGAGGTGTGGGCGAGCATGTCCATCTCCTCGAGCAAGAACCGGGGGTCGTCGACGTGGCCGTGGAACACCACACGGTCGTCGACACCGAGCTCGGCCACTGTCTCGCGCAGGACCGACTCGTAGTCGTGCTCGCCGAAGAGCGCTCCGCCGATGAGGTGGAGCCGCGTGGACGACGGCAGCGCGGCGGACGCGAAGGCGCGCACCGCCTCGAGCTGGCCCTTCCAGGGGCTGAGCCGACCCAGCACGGCGATGTTTCGAACCTGCTCGCCGACCGGACGCGCGACGCGGCGCAGGCGGGCACCGGGAGGGCAGATCAGGACCGGAGTGCGCCCGGCGGTCAACGACGCCAGGGTCGCGCGGCTGTTCACGATGATCCCGTCGACCAGGCTCGGCAGGACGCGCGAGAAGAACGGTGCTGCCGGACCGAGGTAGTCACGGCCGACCCGGTCGTGGACGCTCCACACCAGGGGCGTGCCGGAGAACGCCGTCGCGATGCGGGCGTACACCACGGCCTTCAAGCTGCCGGCAACCACGACGTCGGGGCGGCTGCCGCGGAGCTCGCGTCGTAGCCTCACGGCGTACCGCAACAGGGCCAGCAGCGCCGCTGCCTTGGCGCGTGCACCGGCGTCCCGCCGGGTCGCCCGCGAGGCCTCTGAGAGGGGTCGCACGTGCACGCGCACGCCGAGCCGGCGGTAGGTGTCCACCACCGGGCCGTCGGCGGCCAGGTGGACCTCGACGGTCGAGTGAGTCGGCCAGACCGATAGCGCCCGGCCCAGCGCGAGCTCGGCTCCCGAGGGAGCCGCCGAGTGGATGAGGTACGCGACGCGGGTCACGACATGGCCGAGAGGGAGGCCGCCCACGCGTCGGCCAGGCTCTGGTCGAGAGTCAGTTTTGGTCGCCAGCCGGTGAGGCGCGAGAGCCTGGCGTTGGAACCGGCGATCACGGACGGCTCGGCCGGGCGCAGGAGGGAGGCATCGACAGTGACCCCGTCGATGGGGACCTCTGCGATCTGGGCCAACGAGCTGAGGATCCTCGTCCCCTCGACCGCTCGCCCAGTACAGACATTGACGAGTTCACCTGGCGCGAGCCCGTCGGCGTTGAGCAGCGCGACGTAGGCGTCGGCCACGTCCCGGACGTCGGTGTAGTCCCGCTGCGAGGTCAGGTCGCCGAACGCTGGGGGTACACCAGTTCGCTGGGCCGCCTTCAGCCCGGCGATGATGTCCGGAACCAGGAACCCGGGGCCTTGACCGGGCCCGATGTGGTTGAACGGCCGCGCGACCGTGGCGGCCAGGCCGCGGCGGGCGTAGTAGAACGCCTGATGCTCGACGGCGAGCTTGCTGACCGCATAGGGCGATGTCGGCGCCGTACGGCCCGCCTCGGTGATAGGCAGGTCCTGGGCGGAGTCGTAGACGGCCCCGGAACTGACCACCACGACGCGAGCTGGCGAGTTGGCGGCCAACAACGGCTCGCAGACATTGGTCATCATCGCCGTGTTCGACGTCAGATAGTGCTGAGGATGGTCGAACGACGGTCCCACGGCCGAGAGGCCAGCGAGGTGCACGACGCCGGACGCGTGAATCACGGGCAACGGGTCACTGGCCAGGTCGACCGCCACATGGTCGACAAGCAAGCCAGCTATGTCGTCACCCGGTCTGGCGTCCCGGGACACCCCCACGACGCGACGCCCCGAGGCGACGAGCGATAGCACCAGGTGGCGGCCGACGAACCCGTTCACCCCGGTGACGACGACCGGCTCGGACATCAGGCGTTCGGGTCCGTCACCTTGAGGTCGTGCTGGACCATCCGGTGCACCAGGCCGGCGAAGTCCACGTCGCGCTTCCAGCCCAGCACGCGCTCGGCCTTCGCGGGGTCGCCGAGCAGGATGTCCACCTCCGCGGGCCGCATGAACTGCGGGTCCTGCTTGACGTAGGGCCGCCAGTCGTCGATGCCGATCTCGGCGAACGCCAGTGCCAGGAACTCCTCGATCGAGTGTGTCTCGCCGGTGGCCAGCACGAAATCGTCGGGCTCGTCGTGCTGCAGCATCTGCCACATCCCGCGGACGTAGTCGCCGGCGTAGCCCCAGTCGCGCTTGGGCCACAGGTCGCCGAGCACGATGTGGGGCTGCAAGCCGTGGTGGATGCGGGCCACGGCATCACTGATCTTGCGGGTGACGAACTCGAGACCACGACGCTCGCCCTCGTGGTTGAAGAGGATTCCCGTGGAGACGAACATGCCGTAGGACTCGCGGTAGTTCTTGGCGATCCAGTGGGCGTAGAGCTTCGCCACGCCGTACGGGCTGCGGGGGTGGAAGAGAGAGTCCTCGTTGTAGCCGGCTCCGGGCCGGTTGTAGTCGAGGCCGCCGAACATCTCGGAGGTCGACGCCTGGTAGAAGCGCACCTCGTCGGCGCGCCCGGAGGAACGGATCGCCTCCAGCAGGTTGAGCACGCCCTTGCCCGTGATGTCGGCAGTCAGCTGCGGGTTGCGGAAGGAGTAGCCGACGTGGCTGATGGCCCCCAGGTTGTAGACCTCGTCAGCCTCCGAGGTGCGGACGGCGGCGAGCAGTGACGTGGGGTCGGTGAGGTCTGCCTCGACCAGGTTCACGAAGGGGAACTCCGCCACGAAGGCCTCGCGGCGGGCGTTCCGCTGCCCGCGGATGAGTCCGTAGATCTCGTACCCCTTGGCGTTCAGGAGCTCCGAGAGGTGCTGCCCGTCCTGTCCGGTGATGCCGGTGATGAGGGCGCGCTTGGGGCTGGTCACTGTTCCTCCTGCTGGAGCTGCGGGTCGATGAGGGAGGCGACCTCGTCGCGCAGACGCGCGACGAACGCACTCTCGGTGAAGCGGCTGGCGTGCGCCGAGACGGCGCGCTCGTCCCAGACCGAGTCGAGGAGTCGGCGGACGCCGCCCGCGATCGAACCAGGGGTGGGGGAGTCGAAGAAGACCGACGTGACGCCGTCCTCCATCGTGTCGAGAAACCCCCCAGCCGCGAGCACGACGCTGGGCTTGCCGAACAGGGCCGCCTCGAGCGGGGTCAGGCCGTAGTCCTCGTGACTCGCAGCGACGAGTCCACGAGAACGCTCGTAGACGGTGCGCATCTGGCCGTCGGTGAGGTCGCGGAGGAAGGTGACGTTGTCCGGCGCATCTCGGCGGAGGGCGTCCCACTCCGGTCCCCGGCCGACGACGACGAGCCGGTGGTCCGGCAGCTGCACGAAGGCGCGGGTCACCTTGTCGACGTTCTTGTACGGCAGCAGTCGCGACACGCACAGCAGGTAGCCGCCGTCTCGCACCACGGGCTCGTCGAGCGGTTCTGCCGCCACCGCCCGCAGGCGGTCGCTCAGCGGTGCCGGCAGGATGGCCGACTCGATGTCGTACGTGGCGCGGATGCGCTCCTGCACGATGGTCGAGATCGCCAGGTAGCGGTCGGCTCGTGAGGCCGCCCGTCGGTCCCAGCGGCGCAGCGGCCCGCTGAGCGCCTTGAGCCCGGCTCGTTGCAGGCGGCCGGCGTTGCCAGAGAGGTACACGTCGGGTTGGTAGAGCCATCGCGCCGGGGAGTAGCAGTAGACGAGCGTCTTGTGGCTGCCGCCGAACCCGTGCGCCCACCCGCTGCTGCTGGCGATGACGACGTCGGCATTGACGGAGATCGACGAGGCTGCGGCGGGGAGGAGCGGGAGCGCCTTGCGGTGGTCCTTCCGCAGCGGTCCGACCCGGTTCAGGCGCGACGGGCGTACGTCGAGGTCACGGAACTCCGGGAAGGTGCCGTCCGCGTCGTACAGCGTCGTGTAGATGGGCGCGTCGGGGAAGCCCTTCGCGAGGGCAAGGACGACGCGCTCCGCGCCGCCGCGCTGGGTCAGGTAGTCGTGCGCGATCGCGATGCGAGGGGCGCTGCTGCCCGCGCCCTGTGTCCTCATCGCGTTCGTCCACCCCGTTCTCCGGCCATCTGTGGTTGCGGCTCCCGATGACCCTAGACGGGCGCGGGGGCCGTTGTCGCAGGATCCCGTCAAGGTCGGCGCGGGTTCCGTCACACGCCCGGTGCGTTCGGGAACCGGGGCTCAGGTCGAGAGCCCGTTGCCCCCACGAGCCTGGGAGGCCAGCAGGTCGCGGATCTCCGTGAGCAGGGCGACGTCCTCCGGCGTACCGGGCTCGCCCTCCGGGTCGGGGAAGAACCGCTCCTTCGCCTTCGTGTAGGGAAGCACGACGCCGAAGTAGACGACGGCGGAGACGATGAGGAACGAGATGACGGCGGTCAGCCAGGCGCCGACCGAGACGCCTCCCGGCTGGTAGGTGGAGAAGTCGGGCTGCCCGCCCACCTTGCCGATCAGGTCCATCAAGATCGCCACGGTGGCGGTCACGACCGTCGTGAACGCAGCGCCCACGACGAAGGCCACTGCCAGCTCGATCAGGTTGCCGCGCAGGATGAATGCCTTGAATCCGCTCACCGGTTGCTCCTCGTCCCGAGGCCCCGCAGGTCGCGGGGCTACCGGGCGGCCACGCTAGACCGGAAGGCGATGGTCAGGAAGTCCTGCGCGCCGGCGCGGGCGATGTCGAGCGCGTCACCCGGGTCGGCGGCGAAGACGACCAGTCGACCGCTGACCAGCTCTCCACCGGGATCGTCGACGGGCTGCGGGAGGGCGGAGACGCGGACGTTGCGGGCAACGGTGGTCGTCGTGCCGTCCTCAGCGGCCGTGGCGACGAGGTCGACGACGTCCCCGACCCGCAGCAGCGCGGCCATCGCAGGGTCGGGGAGACGGACGGGCACCGCCACCTCGCCGGACCCGGTCGCGAAGGTCGTCGCCGAGGAAAGGCGGGTCTCGGTGACGGCCTCGCCCTCCCCGATCGGACTCGCCGTCGCGCGACCGACGAGGTCGTCCAGGGCCGGGCTGGAGGGTGGCGCGGCCTCGACCGGGAGCGTCACGGTCGTCAGGTCCGCCGCGGTCAGCGAGACGCCGGCCGCGACCGGACGGGCCGCGACGACCACCTGCGTGGTGGGTCGGCCTGGGGCCGCGAACGCCTGCACGCAGGCGAGGACGGCGACCCCGAGGAGCATCGCGCCCAGTGCGCGACGGTGGCGGGCGAAGACGCGGCGCGGGCCGCGCGTCAGGGTCGCGCCGCGCGAGCGCGCGGCCGTCGTCGGTGGGGTGGCGAGAGGCATGCGACGACGCTAGGCCGGATCGAGGCGCGGCGTCGGCGGGCTTCCACAGGTGGTTTCGAGGGCCGCTGGCGCGGCCACCTCGATCACCGGGTGCTGGCGCGGCCACCTCAACCACCGCGTGTCGGCGCGGCCAGCTCAACCGGATGCTGGCGCGGCCGCGCCGGACGACCGCCCAGGATCAGGCGGAGGTGCTGGCGGCGCTAGAGCTGCTGGGCGTCTTCTTCTCGGTCGAGGTCGACGTGCTCGACGACTTGTCGCCCGACGACGAGGAGCCGGCGTCGCTCGAGGACTTGGTCGTCGACGAGGTGTCCGAGCTCGAGGCACCCGTGCGGCTGTCGGTGCGGTAGAAGCCCGACCCCTTGAAGACGACGCCGACGGCGTTGAACAGCTTCCGCAGCCGGCCGTGGCACTCCGGGCACTCGGTCAGGGCGTCGTCGCTGAAGCTCTGGACCTGCTCGAAGGCGTGACCGCACTCGGTGCAGGCGTACTGGTACGTGGGCACGTGGACCTCCGGAGACGTGTGCTGGCCGAGAGACTGGCACTCGGCGGGCTCGACTGCCAATTGTAGGTCGTGTCACCGGTAGTGCTTCATCCGGCCAAGCGGTGGATCGTGCTCACTGAACGGCCCATCCCCCCACCCTCCGTACGCTGACCCGATGACCTGGGTACGCCGCAGCTGCGTGCTGGCGTTCCTCGTCGGTGCGACGGCCTGGATGCTGTCGTCCATCACGAACGACCACCAGCCGGTGAAGATCCTCGTCGCGTTCAGCGACACCCACGGGATCGTCGCGAGCGACGTGCCGCGGCTGCTGGCGTGGGCGGTGCTCGTCGGGCTCGGCGTGCGCGCCCTGCGCTGAGACCGCCGAGGGGGTGGAACCGCACGACCCCGCCACGCAGGGCGTGACGGGGTCGCAGTGCGGGCGGAGCCCGCCGGTCTCAGTTGACGGTGGCGCAGACGGCCTGCACGACGAGGTCGTCGGCGACGTCGGAGGGGTTGGAGGCGTAGGCGGAGACGCTGGAGCCGTCCGGGTTGACGAGGAACTGCACGGCCTCGTCGCTGGTCGACCAGTAGGCGGCGCCGCTGAGCGCGGCGGTGCCCTCGGGGCAGTAGACCTCGCCGTACGCGTCGGACTCGAGCGCGCCGACGCTGACGAGCTCCTCCACGACCTCGTAGCCGTTGACGCCGATGAACGTCTTCTTGGTCGCGCCGTTGATCTGCGCTCCGAAGATGCTGGCGCGACCGAGGTCGGCGCCGGAGAGCGAGCCGTTCTTGACGTCCTTCGTCGTGATGGTCTCGTCGGCGATCTGCGCGCCGGTGATGAGCGTGGCGGCGAAGGCGCCGGTCGTGGCGCTGGCCGCGATCACGGCGGTGCAGACGAGGGCGGCGGGAGCGAGGCGACGGGCGGTCGACGTGGCTCGGGGGGCGGTGGAACGGCGGGAGAGCAGGGTCATGAGCGGAACGTACGGCGGCCGCTCGGGCGGCGCTCGCGGACGCCGGAACACGGCTCCGTGGGCTAGACCTGTGGTCGTGAGAACAGGCGGCGCGGAAGTGAACCCCGTTCTACTCAAGCGTCTCTAGGTTGACTCCTCAACAATCGCGCAAGCCGGCCGATGAGGGCCCTGCAACGTGGGACTGTCGGATGTCCGGATCGGGCCGGACGAGGTGAGGGGAGGCAGGGCGATGACGACGCAGACGTCCGTCGCCCCCCTGACGACGCCCGTGTGGCAGGCCCGTCGACCGCGACGCCTGTCGGGGCCCGCCGGCGCGGTCGACGCTGTCGCCTGGCTGCTCGCCGCCGTCGTCACGATCGGCACCGCCGTCGGGCGCGGCATCGTCGGCTCCGACGTGTACGGCGTGAACCCGGTGTGGTCCTCCGTCGGCGTCGGCACCGCCGCGTTCGTGCTCGCCCCCCGCTGGGGCAAGGTGCTCGTGGGCCTCGCGCTGCCGGCGTACATGGTCGTCAGTGCCGCCCTCGTGGGGTCGCCGCTCGAGGCCGCCGTGATCGTGGCGGTCGGCGGGACCGCGGCGTCGGCGGCCGCCGCCCTCGTGCTCGTGCGCTCCGGGGTGCGCTCGATCGACTCGATGGGCGCGTTCGGCTTCCTCGCCCTCGCCGCCGCCCTGGGGGCCGCCTGCGTCGGGGTGGGCGGGCTGCTGCTGAGCGGCGCCGAGGGGGCCGACGGGCCCACCGCCGGGGTTGCGGCCCTGGCCAACGCGACGGCGATCCTCGTGTGGTGCCCGGTGCTGCTCCAGCGGCCGCAGCGCACCTACGACCGCTACTCGGCCCGCGAGCTCGCGCTGCAGGTCGCCACGATGCTGGCGCTCTGCGCGCTCCTCGTGCTCGTCGGCGGGTTCGTCACGGCGGTCGCGAGCACCGCGGTGTTCGTCGCCCTCAGCTGGGCCGGCCTCCAGTTCGGCGTGCGGGTCACGGCCATCGAGCTCGTCGTGCTCTCCGCGATCGGCGTGCTCGTGTGGCTCGTGGGCGCCCCCCTCCACGTGCCGATGACCGGCATCCACGAGGGGCCGCTCGCGAACGTGGAGCGGTCGTGGTCGATCGGCGTCTTCGTCGGTACGGCGGCCCTGTGGGCCCTGCCGCTGGCCATCGTGGGCGACCAGCGCCGCGACGCCGAGCGGCGCGTCGTACGGGAGCTGCGGGCCATGGAGGTCGCCCGCGCCCGGTTCGTCGCCACCGCCAGCCACGAGCTGCGGACCCCCGTCACCAACGCCCTCGGGCGTCTCGACCTCCTGCAGGAGGGCGTCTTCGGGCCGCTGACCGACGAGCAGCAGGGCGTGGTCGAGACCACCGCTCGCAACGTCGAGCGTCTCGCCGACCTGGTCGAGAGCCTCGTGCTGCTCACCCAGGTCGACGGGCCCGCGACCTGCCCGCCGCGTGCGGTGCGGCTCGACGAGGTCGTGCGTCACTGCGTGACCGTCGAGCGCGAGCGCGCCGGCGCGTCCTGCGCCGGCCTGAGCATCGACGTGCGGCTCGGGGAGGTCGTCGTCACCGGCGACGAGGCCCTCCTCACCAGCGCCGTGCGCCACCTCGTGCGCAACGCCCTGACGTTCGGCGAGCACCGCGTGTGCGTCCAGGTCGGCCGCGTGCGGGGCACCGACGGCGCGTTCGAGGCGGTCGTCACCGTCGAGAACGACGGCGTCCCCATCCTCGGGCAGGAGCGCGACTCGCTCTTCGAGAGCTTCTACCGCGGCGGGTACGCCGAGAAGTGGGCCATCCAGGGCAGCGGCGTCGGCCTGGCCATCGTGCGCGCCGCCGCCGAGCGCCACGGCGGCAGCGCCCGCGTCGTCTCCGCCGAGGGCGACGGCGCGAAGTTCGAGATCCGCGTGCCCTGCGGCGGGTGACGTCGCCCGACGTGGGGCTGACCGACGTCACTAGGCTCGGCTCATGTCCTCCTCCGGTGTTCCCGGTCTCCCCGGCCCCTCCGTGTCGCCACTGGACCGAGCGATCGACTACTACGACGACCGGGTGGGTCTCAGGGAGTCCCTCGAGGACGATGCAGCCCGCCGGCGGTGGGACCTCGGGGCCGTCGCCGTGATCCACGGCCTGATCGGCAACGGCGGCCTCGTGGGCGCGATCGAGAACTGCGTCGAGACCGATGTCGAGTACGTGACCGACGGCATCGTCGCGCTCCGGTCGCTCGGTCTCGACCAGGTCGCGGACCTGGTCGACAGGGCGTTCGTCGAGTACCGACGGATGCGCCCGAACAGTTGCAGCGACGACCTGTCGCCTGCCGACGACGCGCTGTGGGAAGAGCTCGACGAGGCGTACTGGGCGGTGTCCGACGACGTCGAGCACGCCATCAGCGCCCGGGCGTCGGCCCTGCCCGACTGACGCGCGGCCCGGGACAGGGCCCTCAGCCCGTGATCGCCCCGTCGACGGGCACGTCGTGGGGCTCGGTCGGCACGTCGATGCCGACCTCGTCGGGGTGCAGCAGCACGTACGTCGGCACGGGGGAGCGGAGCGCGGCGAGCGCCCGGTCGTAGGCGCCGCCGCCGCGGCCCAGGCGCGCGCCGTCCGCGGAGCAGGCGAGACCGGGCAGCAGTACGACGTCGGCGTCCCCGAGCGCGTCGACCGCGTCGGCCGTCCCGGCAGCGCCCTCTGGAGCCCGCGGCTCGAGGAGGCCGCGCGAGGACGTGACGAGGGCGTCGCGCCCGTCGTACCGGCCCCAGTCCAGCGACCAGTCGGGCCGCAGCACCGGCAGCAGCACCCGCACGCCGCCCGCGCGCAGCGCGTCGAGGAGCGGGAGGGTCGCGGGCTCCGTGCCCACCCCGACGTACGCCGCCACGCACCGCGCGCCGGCGACCACCGGGTGGGCGAGGGCCGCCGTGGCGAGGCGCTCGCCGTACGCCGCCACCTCGGCCGGCGTGCGCGCGGCGCGGCGCGCGAGGATCTCGGCGCGGAGCGCACGTTTCGCCCGCCCGGGATGTTCTTCTGCCGGAGGTTGTGTGGCGGCCACCGGTTGAGCCTACGATCGCCGCCATGGGTTCCCCCGGGCTGCACCAGGCGGCCGAGAAGATGCGCGAGGCCGGGATCGACGAGACCGCGGTGGAGGTGTTCGCGCACTACTACCGGCTCCTCGAGCACGGCGAGACCGGCATGATCGCGGAGGACACCATCGACCCGCTCGACATGCCGTCGCTGGCCGACGTCGAGGTCGACGAGGCCGCCGCGGCCGACGCGCTGCAGAAGACCGCCGTCATCAAGCTCAACGGCGGGCTCGGCACGTCGATGGGCATGGACCGGGCGAAGTCGCTGCTGTGCGTGCGGCGCGGGCTGTCGTTCCTCGACATCATCGCCCGCCAGGTGCTGCACCTGCGCGAGCGCTACTCCGCGCCGCTGCCGCTCATCCTCATGAACAGCTTCCGCACCTCCTCCGACACCCTCGCGGCGCTCGCGCGCTACGAGGACCTGCCGGTGGAGGGCCTGCCGCTGGAGTTCCTGCAGAACAAGGAGCCCAAGCTGCGGGAGAAGGACCTGACGCCCGTCGAGTTCGCGGCCGACCCCACGCTCGAGTGGTGCCCGCCCGGCCACGGCGACATCTACACGGCGCTGCTCGGCACCGGCCTGCTCGACCAGCTGATCGAGGCCGGCTACCGCTACGTGTTCGTGTCGAACTCCGACAACCTCGGCGCCGTGCCCACGCCCGAGGTGGCCGGCTGGTTCGCGACCTCCGGCGCGCCGTTCGCGATCGAGGCCGTGCGCCGCACGCCGTCGGACCGCAAGGGCGGCCACTTCGCCCGCCGCAAGAGCGACGGCCGCATCATCCTGCGCGAGTCGGCGCAGACGCGCGACGAGGACAAGGGCGCCCTCGCCGACCTCGACCGCCACAAGTACACGTCGACCAACAACCTGTGGTTCGACCTCGCCGCGATGAAGCAGGCGCTCACCGAGCGCGAGGGCATCCTCGGCCTCCCGCTCATCCGCAACGTCAAGACGGTCGACCCGTCCGACTCCAGCACCGAGAAGGTCGTGCAGATCGAGACCGCCATGGGCGCGGCCATCGAGGTCTTCGACGGCGCGCAGACCATCGAGGTCGGCCGCGACCGCTTCATCCCGGTCAAGACGACGAACGACCTGCTGGTGCTGCGCAGCGACATCTACGCCATCGGCCCCGACTTCACGCTCGACCAGGTCGCCGCCGACGTGCCGTTCATCGACCTCGACGGCGAGCACTACAAGCTGGTCGGCGACTTCGACCGCCGCTTCCCCGAGGGCGCCCCGTCGCTCAAGGAGGCCGCGGCCCTGCGCGTGCGCGGCGACTGGACCTTCGGCCGCGACGTGAAGGTGCGGGGCGAGGTCACCCTCGAGGAGGCTCCTTCGGCGCAGCGCCTCGAGCCGGGTACCGTGCTGGGAGGCTGAGCCCGCGGCGAGCGCGGCGCGGGCTGCCCGCCGTACCGCCCACCAGTAGGAGCCTGATGCCCGACGCGACCTCCCAGCCGATCGGCGTCCCCGAGTTCTTCGAGCGGGTCATGGCCGGGGTGCGACCCCTCGAGCCGATGACCCACTCGTTGCAGGAGGCCAGTGGCCTGGCGTGCGCGGAGGACGTCGCCGCCGGGGTGTCGCTGCCGTCCTTCGACAACGCGGCGATGGACGGCTACGCGGTCGTCGCCGACGACGTCGCCACCGCCAGCGAGCACCAGCCCGTGAGCCTCCCCGTCGTCGGTGAGATCGGGGCCGGGCAGGCGCACATCATGGCGCTGAGCCCCGGCACCGCGGTCAAGATCATGACCGGGGCGCCGCTGCCCGCCGGCTGCGACGCCGTCGTCCCCTACGAGTGGACCGACCGGGGCGTCGCCAACGTGACCGTGTACGACGCGCCCCGCCCGCTGCAGCACGTGCGGCACCGCGGCGAGGACGTGCAGGCCGGCGACGTCGTCGTCTCCGAGGGCACCATCCTCGGCCCGCGCCAGATCGGCCTGCTCGCCGCGATCGGCCGCTCCCACGTGCGCACCCGGCCCCGCCCGCGCGTCGTCGTCATCTCCACCGGCTCCGAGCTGCGCGCCCCCGGCGACCAGATCGGCCACGACTCGATCTACGACGGCAACTCCTACATGCTGGCCGCCGCCGTGCGCGAGGCCGGCGCGATCGCCTACCGGGTCGGGATCGTGCCCGACGACCCGGCCACGTTCCTCGAGGCCGTGCACGACCAGCTCGTGCGCGCCGACCTCGTCATCACCAGCGGCGGCGTCAGCGCCGGCGACTACGACGTCGTCAAGGCCGCGCTCGCCCCGCAGGGCGACATGTGGTTCGGCTCCGTCGCGATGCAGCCCGGGAAGCCGCAGGGCTTCGGCACCATCGGCGAGGACGCGACGCCGATCGTCACGCTGCCGGGCAACCCCGTGTCGGCGTACGTCTCGTTCGAGGTGTTCGTGCTGCCCGCGATCCGCAAGCTCATGGGGCTCACGCCGTACGCCCGCCCCCTGCGCCGCGCCCTGCTCACCCACCCGGTGAGCTCGCCCGAGGGGCGCCGGCAGTTCCTGCGCGGGGAGTACAACGCGCCGTCCGGCGTCGGCGGCAACGCGGCCCGTACGGCGCACGTCACCCCGGTGGGCGGCCCCGGGTCGCACCTGCTGGGCGACCTGGCCGCGTCGAACGCGCTCATCGTCATCCCCGAGAGCGTCACGCGCGTCGAGGCCGGCCAGCCGGTCCACGTGCTCGCGCTGGACGAGCAGATCTGATGGGCACCCCGCAGGAAACCGGGACCGCCGCTCGCCTCACCCACGTCGACGAGCGCGGCGCCGCCCGCATGGTCGACGTCTCGGAGAAGGCGGTCACGGCGCGCACCGCGACGGCGTCGGGCCGGGTGCTCGTCTCCGCCGAGGTCGTCGCGCTGCTCCGCGGCGAGGGCGTCCCGAAGGGCGACGCGCTCGCCGTCGCCCGCATCGCCGGGATCATGGGCGCCAAGCAGACGCCTGCGCTCGTGCCGCTGTGCCACCCGCTCGCCGTCTCGGGCGTCGAGGTCGACCTCGAGGTCGCCGACGACGCCGTCGAGATCAGCGCGACGGTCCGCACCACCGACCGCACGGGCGTCGAGATGGAGGCGCTCACCGCCGTCTCCGTCGCCGCCCTCACCGTGATCGACATGGTGAAGGCGGTCGACAAGCGGGCCGTCATCACCGACGTGCGGGTCGAGGCCAAGTCCGGCGGCCGCTCGGGGGAGTGGACGCGATGAGCGAGGCCACCGACACCCCCGTCACCCCGCCCGCCCGCCCGGGCCTGCCCGCCGCCGTCGTCGTCGCCTCGAACCGCGCCTCCGCGGGTGTGTACGACGACACGACCGGCCCCCTCATCGTCTCCGCGCTGCGCGCCTGGGGCTTCACGTGCGACGACGCGGCCGTCGTGCCCGACGGCGAGCCCGTGGCGGACGCGATCCGCGCGGCGCTCGCCGCCGGCGCCCGCGTCGTGCTGACCACCGGCGGCACGGGCCTCACCCCGACCGACCGCACGCCGGAGGTCACCCGGCCGCTGCTCGACCGCGAGGTGCCCGGCATCGCCGAGGCGATCCGCGCCGCGGGCGTCGCCAAGGGCGTGCCGACCGCCGTGCTGTCGCGGGGGCTCGCCGGCGTCGCCGGCTCGTGCCTCGTCGTCAACCTGCCCGGGTCGCGCGGCGGTGTGAAGGACGCCCTGGCCGTGCTCGCCGACGTCGTGCCGCACGCCGTCGACCAGGTCACCGGGGGCGACCACCCCCGGCCGACGGCGAGCGCCTGAGGACCGTCGTGCGCTGGACCCACGCGGCGGCCTGGCCGGCGCGGATCACCGACCCGGACCCCGCCACCGGCCTCGTCCTGCGCTCCCTGCGGATGGGGGACGCCTCGGCGTGGCAGGAGGTGCGCGCCCGCAACCGGGCGTGGCTCGGCCGCTGGGACGCCACCGCCCCGCCCGGCTCGGAGTCCGAGCAGCCGACGACGCTGCGCCGCAGCCTCCGGTCGCTGCTGCGGATGGCCGACGCGGGACAGGCGCTGCCGCTCGTCATCGAGGTCGACGGCGCCTTCGCCGGCCAGGTGACGGTCAACAGCGTCGTGCGCGGCTCGGCGCAGTCCGCGTCGATCGGCTACTGGATCGACCAGCGGTACGCCGGCCGCGGCCTCGTGCCCCGCGCCGTCGCCCTGGCCGTCGACCACTGCTTCGGGCCCGGGCGGCTGCACCGCATCGAGATCGCCGTCCGCCCCGAGAACACGAACTCCCTGCGCGTGGTGGAGAAGCTCGGCCTCGCCGAGTTCGGCTACGCCCCGCGCTACCTCCACATCGACGGCGCCTGGTGCGACCACCGGCTCTACGCCGTCACCGCCGAGGAGTGCCCCGGCGGCCTGCGCGCCCGCCTGGGCTAGGCCGCGCCGGACCCGGCGGCGGGTGTGGCCGACTTCTCGACGCGCCACGCCGTTGGGATTCGACTCCGGGCGCCTCGCTGAGGCACCGTTCTCCCCGGCGCGGACGCAGCAGTCCCGCCGTACGCAGGCAGGCACGAGCAGTCGTCGACGGGGGTGGACGTGGCACACGGCGCGAAGCGCTGGGCGATCGCCGTCGCGGGCACGCTCGTGGTCGTCGGGATCCCGTTCGGGGCCGCGGCCGTCGAGCGGATCAGCGAGCAGGGCGCCGCCACCGAGGCGGCCGCCGCCGAGGGTGCGGACGTCGCCGGCGGCACCGGCGAGACCGCCGCGCCGAGCCCGACGACCGACGCGTTCGAGCCCCTCGACCCCCAGGCGTCGGCGTCGGCCGAGCTGCCCGTCGAGCCCGTCGAGACGCCCACCCGCATCATGCTGCTCGGCGACTCCGTCACCCAGGGCGCGGGCGGCGACTGGACGTGGCGCTACCGCCTCGCCCGCACCCTCGACCGCGCCGGCACCGCCTACGACTTCGTGGGCCCCCGCCAGGTGCTGTACGACGCGCTGACGCAGGACTCGACGTCGACGGCCTACCTCGACCCGGCCTTCGACCAGGACCACGTCGCGCGCTGGGGCATGACGCTGGCCGAGCAGGACTTCCCCGTCACGACGCTCGTCACCGACCTGCGCCCCGACGTGCTCGTCGAGATGCTGGGCGTCAACGACCTCAACCACCGCGGCGACGACCCGGCCGTCGTCACGCAGCGGGTGCGGCAGCTCGTCGCCGACGCCCGCGCGGTGTCGCCGACGGTCGACGTCGTGCTCGTCGAGCTGCCGCAGACCTGGGTGGAGGGCGTCGACGAGTTCAACGCGTTCATCCGGCAGATGGCCCTCGAGCTCGACACCCCCGAGGCCCGCGTCGTGTCGGCCTCCACCGCCGGCGCCACGATCGCGCACACCCGCGACGGCATGCACCCGAACGCGGACGGCGAGGTGCTCATCGCCGACGGCGTCGCCCGGGCGCTGCAGCGCATCGGCGTGCCCACGCAGCGGCGCTCGCCGAGCGCTTCGCTGCGCTACTGACCCCACCCGTCCCACAAGTCACCGCCCGACACACCCCGCACGTCCCGGGTGTGCCGCGTCGGCGCTCCTAGGCTCGGCCCGTGGATCTGAGCGGTGTCATCTTCGTGGCCGTGGCCGTCGCGTGGGCGGCGTACCTCATCCCCCAGGCGCTCAAGCACCACGACGAGGCGGTGGAGAGCCGGTCGGTCGAGCGGTTCTCCGCGACCCTGCGCGTGCTCGCCCGCCGAGGCGCCGTCGAGGCGCCCCCCGTGACCGCCGTGCCCGTAGCTGCGCCCACCCCTGCGCAGCTCCGGGCCCGACGGGCGGCCGCGCGCCGCGCGATGCAGCGGCGTCGTCGCGTGCTCGGCGTGCTGGTCGGCCTGCTCGTCATCGGTGTGCTGCTCGCCGCGTTCGGCGTCGTGGCCTGGGGCTACGTCTCCGCGCCCGTCGCGCTCCTCGTCGCCTGGCTCGTCACCTGCCGGGTGATGGTCAAGGGCGAGCGCGCCGCGTTCGACCACGCCCGCCGCCCGGCGCCCGAGCCGGCGCAGCGCGGCCCCGTCGTCCTCGACGCCGCGAGCCGCGAGGAGGACCTGGTCGCCCAGCTCGAGGAGTACGACGACGGCGAGGTCGCCGAGCTGCTCGACGCCAGCGCCGACACCCAGCTCATCTCCGCCGTCTCCCGCGAGCTCGGCGACGAGCCGGCCGCGGTGCAGGACGACCGCGACCCCGCGACGCTGTGGACCCCGGTCGCCGCGCCGCTCCCGACGTACGTCGGCAAGGACCACGCCGCGGCCCGCGAGCTGCCCGCGTTCGACCTCGACGACAGCGGCATCTTCTCCTCAGGCCACGACCGCGCCGACTCGGAGCTGGTCCGCCGTACCGCCGTGGAGGCCGACGAGCAGCGGGCCGCCGACGCCGCCCGGGCGGCCGAGCGCCGCGTCGTCGGGCACTGACGAACGGGCTCCCGGGGCGATTCGGTGCCCCCCGCGCGGGGGTGCTAACGTTCCCTCTCGCGTCACGCGAGTGACGCACTGGGGCTGTGGCGCAGTTGGTAGCGCGTCTCGTTCGCATCGAGAAGGTCAGGGGTTCGAATCCCCTCAGCTCCACCACCACGAGAAGGCCGTCCCTCCCGGGGCGGCCTTCGTGCATTCCGGGCGCGTCCCCGGCCGTCCCTCCCGGCTGCGCGTGGCTACGGTGGCCCGGTGGCCAACGAGCTGATGCGGGAGACCTGGACCGGCAACGCCGACGGGTGGGTCGAGAACGAGGCGACGTACGACGCGATCTTCGCGCCCGTCACCGCCGCCCTGCTCGCGGCCGGCGCGCCGGCGCCGGGCGAGCGCGTGCTCGACGTCGGGTGCGGGAGCGGGACCCTGCTCGCCGCCGTCGCCGATCGCGGCGCCGAGCCCGTCGGTGTCGACATATCGCCCGGGATGGTCGCGGCGGCCGCCGCGCGCGTGCCCGAGGCGGTCGTGCGCACCGCCGACGCGCAGGAGGCCGACCTGGCGGCCCTCGCCCCCGGGCACCCGTTCGACCTCGTCGTCTCGCGCTTCGGCGTCATGTTCTTCGCCGACCCGGTGGCGGCCTTCGCCAACGTGCGTGCCGCCTGCGCGCCGGGCGCCCGCCTCGCCGTCGCCTGCTGGCGCACGCCGGGGGAGAACCCGATCTTCACCCTGGGTACGTCGGTGCTCGTCGCCGCCATCGAGGCCCACCACGGCCCCCGGCCCGTCCGGGCCCCCGACGCGCCCGGCCCGGTCGCCCTGGCCGATCCGGAGCGCGTCCGCACCCTGCTCGGTGACGCCGGGTGGAGGGACGTCGACCTGCGACCGCTCGACTACACCCACGCCCACGGGTACGACGGCAGCGACGGCGTCGAGAGCCGGCTGGCCGCCGTCCTGGGCACCACGACCGGGCGCGAGGCCCACGACGTGCTCGTGCCGGTGCTCGGCGAGGACGGCTGGGCGGCGCTGCTCGACGACGTGCGCGCCGAGCTGCGGGCCCATCTCGTCGACGGAGCCGTGCGCTACCCGGGCGCCGTGTGGATCGTGACCGCCCGGGCGTGACGCCGCGGGCCGGGGGTCAGGACTCCCGGGCGGGGCGGGTGGGCTCGGCGTCCAGGTCGCTGGCCGGGAGGGGGCGGAGGTCGAGGTGCGGGTGCATCCGCTCGACCGCGCCGAGGCGCCAGCGGTCCGGGAACAGCGCGAGGTGCACGCCGTCGGAGCGGTGCAGCACCTCGACGCCCGACAGCGCCGCCACCTCCGCCAGGTCGGCCTCGTCGACCGCCCGGGCGAGCTGGTAGCCCAGCGCGTCGAGCCGGATCGGCGCCCCGAACTCCGCCTGCATCCGCGCGGCGGCCACCTCGAACTGCATCGGCCCGACGGCGGCGAGCACCGGCTCGTGCTCGCCGCGCAGCTCCGAGCGCAGCACCTGCACGACGCCCTCCTGGTCGAGCTGCTCGATGCCGCGGCGGAACTGCTTGTAGCGCCCGGAGTCCGTGGCCCGGGCCGTGGCGAAGTGCTCCGGCGCGAAGCTGGGGATGCCCGGGAAGCGCACCGGCTTGCCGGCGTAGATGGTGTCGCCCACCCGCACGCTGCCGGCGTTGACGAGCCCGATCACGTCGCCCGGGTGGGCCACCTCGACGGCCTCGCGGCGCCGGCCGAAGACCGCGTGGGCGTACTTGGTGGCGAAGGGGCGGTCGGTCTGCGCGTGGGTCACCACCATGCCGCGCTGGAACACCCCCGAGACGACGCGCGCGAAGGCGAGGCGGTCGCGGTGGGCCTTGTCCATGCCGGCCTGCACCTTGAACACGAAGGCGCTGAAGTCGTCGTCGGGCGCCCGCAGGGTGCCGTCCTCCGCGCGGGTGCCCTCGGGCGCCGGAGCGATCTGCACCAGGGTGCGCAGCAGCTCGGCCACGCCGAAGTTGAGCAGCGCGGAGGCGAACAGCACCGGCGTGGTGCGGCCGGCCAGGAACGCGGCGTGGTCGTGGTCGGCGCCGTCGGCGGCCAGCAGCTCGTGCCCCTCCACCGCCTCGTCCCACGTCGCGCCGAGCAGCTCGTGGGCGCTCTCGGGCCCCATCCGGGTCTCCGGCGCGCGCGTCGCCCCGCCCGCGGTGCGCGTGTACGCGACGTACTCGCCCGTGCGCCGGTCGAGCACCCCGTGGAAGTCGCCCGCCTGGCCGACGGGCCACGTCAGCGGGGTGGGCCGCAGCCCGATGCGCTGCTCGATCTCGTCGAGGAGGTCGAGCGGGTCGCGGCCCGGCCGGTCCCACTTGTTGATGACGGTGATGACCGGCAGGCCGCGGTGGGCGCAGACCCGGAAGAGCTTCAGCGTCTGCGGCTCCAGGCCGCGGGCGGCGTCGACGAGCATCACGGCCGCGTCGACGGCCGACAGCACGCGGTAGGTGTCCTCCGAGAAGTCGGCGTGGCCCGGGGTGTCCACCAGGTTGACCACGTGGCCGTCGTGCTCGAACTGCAGCGCGGTCGAGCTGACGGAGATGCCGCGCTCCTTCTCCATGTCCATCCAGTCCGACACGGTCGCCCGCCGGTCGCCCTTGCCGTGCACCGCACCCGCCTCGGCGATGACCTGCGCGTGCAGCGCGAGCGCCTCCGTCAGCGTCGACTTGCCGGCGTCGGGGTGGCTGATGACGGCGAAGGTACGGCGCGTGCGCGCGTCGTGGGGGGTGTCGGACACGACGCAGACCGTACCCACGAGCGCGCTTCGCGACGACTCGGCGTGACTACGAGCGCGCTTCGCGACGACTCGGCGGGAACACCAGCGCGCGGGGAGCGTTGGAGTCGGTGTGAAGAAGATCGGGTTCCTGTCCTTCGGCCACTGGACGCCGTCGCCGCACTCGCAGACGCGGTCGGCGTCGGACACGCTGCTGCAGTCGATCGACCTCGCGGTCGCGGCCGAGGAGCTGGGGGTGGACGGCGCCTACTACCGGGTGCACCACTTCGCGCGCCAGCTCGCCTCGCCGTTCCCCCTGCTGGCGGCGGTCGGCGCCCGCACGAGCCGCATCGAGATCGGCACGGGCGTCATCGACATGCGCTACGAGAACCCGCTCTACATGGCCGAGGACGCCGGCTCGGCCGACCTCATCTCCGGCGGCCGGCTGCAGCTCGGCATCAGCCGGGGATCACCGGAGCAGGTGGTCGACGGCTACAAGTACTTCGGGTTCGAGCCCCCGCAGGGCATGAGCGACGCCGACATGGCGCGCGGCCACACGCAGGTGCTCCTCGAGGTGCTGAAGGGCGAGGGCTTCGCCCAGCCCAACCCGCGCCCGATGTTCCCCAACCCGCCGGGCCTGCTGCGCATCGAGCCGCACTCCCCGGGCCTGCGCGAGCGCATCTGGTGGGGCGCCGGCTCGCGCGCGACCGCCGAGTGGACCGCCGAGCAGGGCATGAACCTCATGAGCTCCACCCTGCTGACCGAGGACACGGGCGTGCCGTTCCACCAGCTGCAGGCCGAGCAGATCCAGCGGTTCCGCGACGCCTGGACGGCCGCCGGCCACGAGCGCGAGCCCCGCGTCTCGGTGAGCCGCAGCATCTTCCCGATCGTCGACGACCGGGACCGGGCCTACTTCGGCCACGAGGGCCGCAGCGAGGACCAGGTGGGCTTCCTCGAGGGCGGGGCCGCGCGTTTCGGCAAGACGTACGCCGCGGAGCCCGACCGCCTCGTCGAGCAGCTGGCGCAGGACGAGGCGATCGCGGCCGCCGACACGCTGTTGCTGACGGTGCCGAACCAGCTGGGTGTCGACTACAACGCCCACGTGCTGGAGGCGATGATGACCCACGTGGCGCCCGCGCTCGGCTGGCGCTGACCGAGGTACGAGGAGCAGGAGACGACATGGGTGAGGCGAACGCGGTCGAGGTGCGGGACAACCCCGAGGAGAAGCGCTACGAGGCGTGGCTCGACGGGGAGCTGGCCGGCTTCGCGGCGTACATCCCGGCCGACGGGATGCTGGTGCTGCCGCACACCGAGGTCGGGGACGCGCACGAGGGCAAGGGCGTCGGGTCCGCGCTCGCGCGGCACGCGCTCGACGACATCCGCGCCCGCGGGCTGCGGGTCATGCCGACCTGCCCGTTCATCGCGTCCTGGATGCGCCGGCACCCCGACTACCTCGACCTCGCCTTCAACGCGCCCGCCAGCCGCGTCGCGGACTGATGGGCGCCCCCGAGGGCCACGAGGGCGTGTTCCTCGACCGGGCCGAGCCGGAGGTGTACGCCGCGCTCGCGGCCACCGCCAAGGCCGTCACCGAGGCGGCGCGCCGGGCGGGCCTCGACCGGGGGTTCGTCGAGCTGGTCAACCTGCGGGTCTCCCAGCTCAACGGCTGCGCCTTCTGCCTCGACCTGCACCACCGACGGGCGCTCAAGGCGGGGGAGGACCCCCGCCGGCTCGCGGTGCTGTCGGTGTGGGAGGAGACGGCGCTCTTCGACGAGCGCGAGCGCGCCGCGCTGGCCCTGGCGGAGTCGGTCACCCGGCTGCCGCCCGTCGAGGAGCGTCGCGCCGTCGAGGCCGACGCGCGGCGGGTGCTGGGGGACGAGGCCTACGGGGCGGTCGCCTGGATCGCGGTGACGATCAACGCGTTCAACCGCGTCTCGATCACCAGTCAGCATCCCGTGGTGTGAGCGCGGGCCCGAGCGCGGGCCCGAGCGCGGGCTCAGCCGGACGCGCCGAGGGCGGGAGGAGCGTTGCTCCTCCCGCCCTCGGCGGTTCGTCGTGCGGGCGCCGGGCTCAGCCGGCCGCCTGGTCCGCGGTGGGCTCCACCGTGGGCCGCTCCTTCGGCTCGCCGAGCGGCGTGCCGAAGGCGATGACGTTGCGCTCGTAGTACTCCCCGTTCCAGTCCGCGCAGGTGATGAGGACGAGGTTGCCGTCACCGCGGTCCTGGCCGAACAGCTCCTCGGCCTTCTCCGCCACGTCGTCCCGGCTGTAGTAGCGCACCCGGTCGATCTCGTAGCGCATCCGGCCGGACTCGCTGACGACGTCCACCTGGTCGCCCGCCTCGAGCGAGCCGATCCGGTTCATCGACCCACCGCCGGTGTGCACGGTGTGACCGGTGATGACCGTCTGGCCCGTGGCATTGCCGGGCTTCGCGCTCTCGTTCCACCAGCCGACCAGCTCGGCGTCGCGGGGCGGGTCGAGGACCCCCTCCGTGCTGACGCTGATCGGGACGATGGGAGCGGTCACCTCGAGGCGGGGGACCTCGAGGCGGATCGGCGCGGCCGGGTCGAGCGAGGTGTACTGCGACGACGTGCCGTCGTCCGCCTCCCCGCCCGGCCACGCGATCCCGATGCCCACGAGCCCGACGCTCAGGACGAGGAGCAGGGTGGTCAGCGCCGTCAGGACCGCGGTGCTGCGGACCTTGCCTGCCCCCGTGCTCTTCTCGGTCATGGCGTCAGCAGGTCACGCAGCGTTGCGGGCGCGGACGAAGCGGGCCACACCGGCGGTGCCGGCGAGGAGCGTCATGCCGACCAGCGCGGCGGGACCCCAGGGAGCGGGCGTCTCGCCCGACATGCCGGCGGGGACCGAGGTGGGCACCGTCGGGGTGTCGGCGACCGGCGTGACCGGCGGCGTCGTCGGCGTCGGGGTGGGCTCGGGCTCGCCCACGGCGTACACGCCGCCGCGGCAGAAGGCCTTGCCGAGCTCGACGCTGGCGAAGCTGGTGCCGATGAACTGGCTGGCCGCCGGGAGCACCTGCAGGTCGAACGCGGTGACCTCGATGGAGTTCGGGGTCGGCTGGCTCTGCTTGTTGAGCGTCAGGCTCAGCAGGTTGTCGCGGACCGGCGCGAGCTGGTCGGAGATCTGGGCGATGACCAGGTCGTTGATCTGCTGGACGTAGGGCAGCAGGGCGGTCAGCGGGGCGAGGGCGCCCTGGAGGCCGTTGGTCAGCTGCGAGTCCAGGCCCACGAGGATCGCGTCCACGACGTCGTCGAGGTTGGTGACGACCTCCGTGTTCGGCGCGATGTCACCGACGGGGAGGTTGAGGATCTCCACCTCCTGGCCGGCGACCGTGACGTAACCGCGCAGGTCGGCGATGTTCGACGTGGCCTCGGCCGAGGTCGAGGTGGCGGCGCAGGAGCTCTGGATCGCGCCGGCCGACTCGATGACGACGCCGAGGTTGCCGAGACCGCCCAGCACCTGGTTGAGCACGTCGCTCAGCGGGGTGAGCAGCTGGGAGACGACCGGGCCGAGCGCGTCGTTCAGCGGCTGCGTCAGCGGGGCCAGGATGTTGCTCTGGATCAGCTGGGCGTTGCCCAGGTCGATCGTGCCGGGCACCAGGGTGACCTGGTCGCCGCCGGTGAGGCAGGTGCCGTCGCCGACCTCGGCCACGACGGCGCCGTTGCCCGCGACGCCGGAGCACGCGAAGGCGTTCGACCGGCCGCCGTTCGAGGAGGTCGTGGCGTCCTGGTAGATGACGCCCACGTCGACGTTGCTCTGCTGCGAGAGCACGTCGGCGACCTCGGGGCTGTTGGTGCCGGACTCGGTCTGGGTCGTGCCGTCGGTGACGACGGTGTACTGACCCGAGTCGACGGGGCTGCCGGCGATCGTGAGGATGGCGCCGGTCGCGCTGGCCTCCGCGGCGGGGTCGGCGGCCATGGCCGGAGCCGTGGTGACGCCGACGACGGCGATGGTGGAGAGCGCGGCAACGAGGCGCGCAGCGGGGCGTGACATAGGAATCCCTCCCAGGGTGGAACACGGCAGTCCCGACATCCGAGGCGTCGGGTCACTCGCTGTGCTGAACGACACAAGCGATCGCAGGCTACCCTCAAGATTGCCTCAAGGCGACTGAATGCGCAGATCAAACCCGGGTTGAGCACGTGACGGACGTCGCACTCCGGACCTGCGAGGGGCCTCTCGGGTCGATGGTTCGACGGGTGGCCCGCCGGGTGCGGGTGCGCCCGAGCGTCACTACGATGCGAATCCATCCGCAGGGTTTCCTGCACCGAGACACCCGTCGCGGCCCGCTGCGGCGCGACGAGAAGGAGCAGCCGCGTGAGCATCCCCGAGAGCCTCGAGGGCACGACCATCGCCGTCCTGGGCGGCACCGGCCCGCAGGGTCGCGGGCTCGCCCGCCGCTTCGCGGCCGCGGGCCTGAGCGTGGTGCTGGGGTCCCGCACCGAGGAGAAGGGTGCGGCCGCGGCCGCCGAGCTCGCCGCTGCGCTGGGCGAGGGCGCGGGCTCCGTCACCGGCGCCGACAACGCCGGCGCGGCCGCCGCGGGCGACGTCGTGCTCGTGGTCGTGCCGTGGGACGGCCACAAGGAGCTGCTGGAGGGCCTGCGCTCCGAGCTGGCCGGCAAGGTCGTCGTCGACTGCGTCAACCCGCTCGGCTTCGACAAGCAGGGCCCGTTCGCCCTGCAGGTGGAGGAGGGGTCGGCGACGCAGCAGGCCCAGGCCGTGCTGCCGGACTCCACCGTCGTCGGCGCCTTCCACAACGTCTCCGCCGTGCTGCTCGAGGACCCCGAGGTCACGAGCATCGACACCGACGTGCTCGTGCTGGGCGACGAGCGCGAGGCCACCGACCTCGTGCAGGACCTCGCGGGCGTGATCCCCGGTGTCCGGGGTGTGTACGCCGGCCGCCGCCGCAACGCCCACCAGGTCGAGGCGCTGACGGCCAACCTCATCGCCGCCAACCGCCGCTACAAGGCGCACGCCGGCGTGCGGATCACCGACGTCTGAGGGCTGGTCTCGAGGGTCGCCCCGCGGGGGCGACCACCTCGACCACCGGGTGGCCGCGGGGGCGACCACCTCGACCACCGGGTGGCCACGGGGGCGACCGCCCTCGGCTGCCGGGTGGCTGGCGAGCTCGCCGCCCGATCGCATCCACTCGTGGGCGCAGCGCCCCGTCGTGGCGCGGGCTCCGTGGTGCGAGTGGTGACATCCGGGCGATGTCGGGCGGGCGGTGGCCCCGCGCCCACGGGACCCCGCCGCCCCGACCACCGGGCACGCGGCCCGGTGGTCGAGGCGTCAGGTAGAGCCGCTACCAGCTCGACTTCGTGATGCCCGGGAGCTCGCCGCGGTGGGCCATCTCCCGGAAGCGCACGCGGGACAGGCCCGCCTTGCGCAGGTAGCCGCGGGGGCGGCCGTCCACCTGGTCCCGGTTGCGCAGCCGCACCGGAGAGGAGTCGCGCGGCAGGCGCGACAGTGCGCGGACGGCCTCGGTCAGCTCCCCGGACCCGGGCTCGGCCCGCCGCACGGCCTCGCGCAGGGCGGCGCGGCGCTCGGCGTACCGCTCCACGACCGCGCGGCGGCGCGCGTCCGCCGCGATCTTCGACTTCTTGGCCATCAGCGCTCCTCGCGGAACTCGACGTGGCGCCGCACGCGCGGGTCGAACTTGCGCAGCACGAGCCGGTCGGGGTCGTTGCGCCGGTTCTTGCGCGTGACGTAGGTGTAGCCGGTCCCCGCCGTCGACCGCAGCTTCACGATCGGTCGCACGTCGTTGCCTCGCCTGGCCATCAGAACCCCGTCCCCTTCCGCTGCAGCTCGGCGACCACGGACTCGATCCCGCGGGCGTCGATCACCTTGATGCCGCGGGCACTCACCCGCAGCACGACGTGCCGGCCGAGGCTCGGCACGAAGTACCTCTTGCGCTGGATGTTGACGTCGAACCTCCGCTTGGTGCGGCGGTGCGAGTGCGAGACGTGGTGGCCGAATCCCGGCTCCCGCCCCGTCACCTGGCACACACGTGACATCGGGACTCCCTTCGTGTCAGACTAAAAACGGTTCTCATTCTAAACACACGCAGGAAGAGGCAGATCCAGATGAAGCAGGGGATCCACCCCACGTACGGGCCCGTGGTCTTCCGCGACCGCTCGGCCGACCAGCTGGTGCTCACCCGCTCGACGCTCGCCGGCCGCACCGGCGGGGAGACCGTCGAGATCGACGGCACGACGTACCCGGTCGTCGACGTCGACGTCTCCTCGGCCAGCCACCCGTTCTGGACCGGCAAGGGTCGCGTCATGGACACCGAGGGCCGCGTCGAGGCCTTCCGCCGTCGGTACGGCGCCCGCGGCGCCGCGGGCGGGCGCAGCGCCGCCGGGGAGGGGGACGCGTGAGGACCGCCGTCGTGCTCGTGACCGGCGTCCACCCCGACGCGATGGCCGCGGCCCAGCTGAGCCTGGTGTGCGACCTGCCGGACGCCGTCGCGGTGCGCCACCACATCGACCTCGACCGCGGGGTGCTCGAGCGGGTCGTCAGCGACCTCACCGGGGTCGTCGAGCGCGAGGAGGTCGAGCTCGAGCACGCCTGCGTCAGCTGCGCGCTGCGCGAGGACGTGCTCCCCACCCTCGAGCGCCTCGCCCGCGACGGCCGGTGGCGCTCGGTGGTCGCGCAGCTGCCCGTGGGGGCCGAGGCCGACCAGGTCTGCGGCGTCATCGCCCGCGACCGGCGCCTCGCGCGCCGCCTGCGCCTGGCGGCCGTCGTGACCGCGCTGCCCGACGCGACGCTGGTCGACGACCTCCTCGGCGACGAGACGCTCGCCGAGCGCGGGCTGGCCACGAGCCACGACGACGAGCGCGGTGTGGGCGAGGTCGCCTGCTCGATGGTCGAGCTCGCCGACGTCGTCGTCACCACCGGCGCCGCGGGCACCGACGCCGGCCCGGACCTGCTGCGGGCGCTCGCACGTCCCGACGTACCGGTCGTGCGGGGGGCCGACCTGCTCGCCGGCACCGACCTCGTCACCCGCCCGCCCCACCAGCACGCCCGGTCGCGGGCGTGGGCCTCCCACGTGCGCGAGCTGCCCCTGCCCGTGCCCGCCTCCGCCGACGTGTGGACGCTCGACCTGGTCTCCGACCGGCCGTTCCACCCCGAGCGCCTCCTCGACGGGCTCGAGAGCCTTGCACTCGGGCGCCACCGCACCCGCGGCTGCTTCTGGCTGCCCACCCGCCCGGGACGCGCGCTGCTGTGGGAGGGAGCCGGCGGCCAGCTGAGCATCGGCGACGGGGAGCCGTGGGGCGACCGCGTGCCGCGCACCCAGCTCGCGTTCACCGGCACCGGGGCGCCCCCGCTCCACCTCGCGGCGGCCTTCGAGGGCCTGCTCGTCCCGCGCGCCGCCGTCGGCCGCGGGATCGGGTGGCACCAGGTCGAGGACGGCTTCGAGCCCTGGCTCGGCCCGATCCGCGACGTGGCCTGAGTCCCCGCCGCACCCACCCGCCGCACCCACCCGCCGCACCCACCCCCGCCCCACCCCCCCCGCCCTCCGGGGCCCGAGAGGAAGGACCCACCGTGGCCGTCCCGAAGCGCCGCACGTCGCGCAGCAACACCCGTCACCGCCGCTCCGCCTGGAAGGCGAGCGCACCGGACCTCGTGCCCGTCACCGTCGCCGGCGAGGAGCACGCCGTGCCCCGCCGCCTGCTGCCGGCCGTGCGGCGCGGGCTCGTCGACCCGGCCACCGGCCGGCTCGTCCGCTGAGCCCGGCACGACCGCACGACCCCCGCACCGCCCCGCACCCACCGCCGCTCCCGAGGAGGAGACATGAAGGTCCGCAACTCCCTGCGCTCGCTGAAGAACCAGCCCGGCTCGCAGGTGGTGCGCCGCCGCGGCCGCACCTACGTCATCAACAAGCAGAACCCCCGCCTGAAGGCCCGCCAGGGCTGAGTCGCCGGCGTCGCGGGGGTGCCGTCCGGGCGGGCGGCACCCCCGTCGCCGACGACGCCCGCCGCCCACCTCGTCTAGGCTCGGACCGGTCCCGACCCACCAGGAGGAGTCCGATGAGTGCACGCAACGGCATCCGCGCCGCCGCGCTGGCGGGGGTGCTCGCCCTCGGGTTGGGCGCCTGCAGCGGCGACGACGGCGGTGAGCCGGAGGCCGAGCGCACCGACTGGCCCGAGAACATCACGGAGGCGTGCCCCGAGGTCGCCGGCTTCGTCGCCTCGCAGGAGCTCGACGAGGGCACGACCGACTACGCCGGCATCGCGTCGGGCCTGCGCGACCTCGTCGAGCACGGCGACGACGAGATGGACGCGACGCTGACCCCGCTCGCCGACGCGGCCCAGGCCATGGCCGACAGCCCGGCCCTCGCGGCCGACGAGGAGATCGCCGACGCGGCGACCGACCCGGCCAACATCCCCACCGACCTCGACCCGGGGGAGACGGCCACCTACACGCTGCCCGGCCTGCCGACCGAGGCCGAGCTGGCCGAGATCGAGCAGCTCGAGGGCGACTTCTTCGCCGCGCTCTCCACGGTCTCGACGACCTGCACCGAGGCCGGCGAGCCGCTGGTGGACGAGGACGAGGTCGAGCAGCAGCTGCAGGACCTCGAGGAGATGGACGGCTCCACCGTCCCGCCGACCGAGGGCTGAGCCGCAGCTACCCCCGCCGCCCCCGGTGGGCGACGGGCGACGCACAGACGCCGAGGGCGTCCGACCCCGAGGGGCCGGACGCCCTCGGCGTCTGTCGGTGGTGCTGGCGTCAGCCGGCGACCGTCTTCTTCAGCGCGGCGGCGGCCTTGAACGCCGGCGTCGTGCTCGCGGCGATCTGGATCTCCTCGCCCGTCTGCGGGTTGCGGCCGGTGCGAGCGGCGCGCTCACGGGTCTCGAACGTGCCGAAGCCGGCCACGGCGACCTTGTCGCCGGCCGCGAGGGCCTTGCCGATCGCGTCGAACACCGCGTTGGCGGCGGACTCGGCCTCGCCCTTGCCCAGGCCGGTCGCCTCGGCGACCTGGTCGACGAGCTCCTTCTTGTTCATGTCTGACTCCTTGTCGCGGACTACTGGATTGCGGGGCGACCGTACCGGTCCCACGTCGTCCGTCACGCTACCGGGGCGGCGCTCGGATCGGGCGCCGACGCCCCGTCCCAGCGCGTCGTGTCGGCCTCGGAGGCCACCGCGGCACGCACGAGGGCCCGTCGGGCGAGCACCGCGAGGACGGTCGCGCAGGCCGTGGCGGTGACCGTGACGACGTACGCCGCGGTGTGGCCGCCGAGGTCCGCGAGGCCGCCGGGGAGGTCCCCGGCGCGGGCGGCGTCGGCGAGCCGGCCCGCGAGCGCCGACCCCGCGGCGTACCCGAGGCCGGTGGCGCCCGCCAGCAGGGTCATCGCCGTGCCGACCCGGGCGAGCGGGACCACGCGCTCGGCCAAGGTGAAGGTGGTGACCATGTACGGCGCCACGGCGAAGCCGAGCGCGAGCGTCACCAGCGCGACGCCCACGAGGCCGTCGACGAGCAGGAGCGGCGCCGACAGCACGAGCAGGGCGACCGCGGCCACGACGAGGCGGTCGGCGAGCCGGAACCGGTCGGGCAGCGAGGCGTAGACGATCGCGGCGCTCGCGCTGCCGACGCCCAGCAGGGCGTGCAGGAGGCCGGCGGCGCCGGCCACGTCCTCCGCGGTCGCCAGCACGGTCGTGCCGGTCTGGATCGAGCCGAAGAGGGTGCCGAGGAAGAACTGGGCGGCGAGCAGCACGAGGACCGCGCCGGTCACGAGCGGACCGGTGGCGCCGTGGTCGACGCGGCCCGCGCCGGGCGGGGCGGTGCGGTGCAGCCCGAAGAGGGTGCCGAAGACGCCGAGCGTCACCGCGGCGACGAGGAGGGCGCCCGCCGGCGAGATCAGGGCCGCCACGAGCCCGACGAGCGCCGGGCCGAGCACGAACGACGCCTCGTCGGCCGCGCCCTCGTAGGAGAACGCGGTGGCGACGAGCCGGTGCTGGTGCTGCTCGCCGCGGGTGACGGGACGCCAGCGCACCCGCGCGAGCGGGCCGACCTGGGGGAGGGCGAGGCCGGCGAGGGCGGCGACGACGAGCAGGACCGGCAGGGGTGCCCCCTGGGTCGCGCCGACGACGACGCCGACGAGGCCGACGGCCCCGACCGACGACTGCAGCAGCACGACGGGGCGCTGGCCGAGGCGGTCGGCGAGGCTGCCGGCGACGGGGGAGCCGAGGGCGTTGGCCACGGCGAGGGCGCCGGCGGTCGCGCCGCCGGCGCCGTAGCTGCCGGTCTCCTGCGCGACGAGGAGGAGGGTGCCGATCTGCGCCATGGCGAGCGGGATGCGCGCCACGAAGGCGACGGCGACGTAGGTGGGTCCGACGAGTCCGAGGAGACGTCGGTAGCTGTCGAGGGATGTCATGCGGGGCTCCGAGCGGGTACGGCGAGGCTGCGCGCCGTACCCACCTCCAAGACGCGCCCGAACCCTGAGCAACCGCCAGGGTAGCCCCCGGGGGGTCGGCCAGGCGAGCCTAACCTTTCTGGAACGGTTCCAGAAAAGGTGGCAAGGTGGGGCCATCGGCCGCTGCGGCGGCCACCCCGGACCCCGAGGAGAGGAGATCGCCATGAGCGACACCATCCAGACCACCGCCCCCACCGCGACCCACCAGGCGCGCCCGCCGTTCAAGGCGTCCCAGCAGCTGGCGGACCACCTGCAGGCCCTCAGCGCCGACCTCATCGACCTGCACCTCGTGGGCAAGCAGGCCCACTGGAACGTCGTCGGCAAGAACTTCCGCGACCTCCACCTGCAGCTCGACGAGGTCGTCGACGCGGCCCGCGAGTTCTCCGACACCGTGGCCGAGCGCATGCGCGCCGTCTACGTGACGGTCGACGGCCGCGCCGCCCGCGTCGCCACGCAGTCGAGCATCCCGGAGTTCCCCGCCACCGAGATCGACACGGCCCGCTGCGTCGACCTGATCGTGGGCGCGCTCTACGCCGTCGCCGGCACCGCGCGTCGCATCCACGACGAGGTGGACGCCGAGGACCCGACCACGGCCGACATCCTCCACACCATCCTCGAGCGTCTCGAGCAGCTCGCCTGGATGATCGACGCCGAGAACCGCACCGCCAACGCGAGCGAGCCGGCCAGCATCAACGAGTGATCCGGGCGGGGGCGGCGCGAGCCGTCGTACCCCGTCCGCACGGCCTCGAGCCGGTGCCCCCTGTCCTCTGTGGCGGAGCAGGGAGCACCGGCTCTCGTGCGTCCGGGGGCGGAGCCTCGGTCGCGGCTGCGTCAGAGGTGGGCGCCGTGCAGCACGCGCTCGACCTCGATGCGCAGCGCGACGCGGTCGGGGCGCTCCTTCGGCTGGCGGTAGCGGGCGGCGTACCGCTCGACCGCGCGGGCGACCTGCTGCGGGTCCGACGTCACGCTCGCGGTGCCCTCGACGGTGAGCCAGCGGCCGCCGTCGACGTGGCAGGCGGCCACGGGGCTGCCGGGGCGCTCGAGGAGGTTCCGCGCCTTGCGCGACTCCGGGAACGTGATGACCCAGGCGCAGCGCTGCTCGACGTCGAGCGTGACGCCGACCGGCACGACGTGCGGGCGGCCGTCGGCGCGCAGGGTGGTCAGGGTGGCGAGGTGGTACTCGCCGAAGAAGCGCTCGATCGGCTCCGGCACGGCGTCCCAGCCCGGCTTCCAGGTGGTCACGACTCTCCTCGGGGTACGGCGACGCGCGCGGGCGTGCGTCCGCGCCGCACCACCCCCACCGCGACGAGCGGCACGAGCGCGGCGACGCCGGCGACGAGGCCCACGACCAGCGACTCCGGGTCGCCGGCGAGGCGACCATAGGCCACCCAGGCGAGGCCCCACGCCTGGGCGAGCGCGACCGCCACCCGGCCGCCCCACGCGCGCGCCACCAGCGCCGTGACCAGCGCGACGCCGACGAGCACGACGACCGCGACGGTCACCGCCACGTCCCCGGTGCGCGCGGCCCCCTGGGCGGTGCTCGCGGCCGCCACGTTGGCGACGACCGCGAGGCTGACCCACCCGACGTACAGCCCGAAGGTGCCGTCGACGGCCACCCGTTCGGTCAGCCCGGTGCGATCCGTCCCGCCGGCCGGGTGGCGGGTGAGGCGGCGCACGATCTCGACGAGCACCGCGAGCAGGGCCGCGATGACCACGACGCTGGTCCACAGGTAGCCCTGCAGCGAGACGGTCAGCCACCCGGCGTTGAGCAGCGAGGCGGCGACGACGAGCCAGCCCGTCGCCCGGTGCCGCGCCGAGGTGGCCCGCGACGGGAGCCACTGCACGGCGACGTGGAGGGTGAGGCCCGCGTAGACGACGGACCAGATCGAGAACGCCGACCCGGCCGGCGTCAGCAGGGAGGCGTCGGCGGCGAAGGCCTCGTTGCCGGCCGTGCTCACCTCGACCGGGCCGACGACACCGGCGCCGAACAGGTTGCCGACGATGCACGCGACGTAGGCGACGGTGACCGCCACCTGCCGCGCCCGGTCGGCCGGCGCCGGGCGTCCCCGGTCGGTCGCTGCGGTCGCCGGCGGCGCGGGGGGAGCCTCGGAGGTCGTCATCCGGCCATCGTCCCCGCCGCGGGCAAGCACACCGCGGCTAGCGTCACCGGCATGACCTCGTGGACGACCGGCGCCGCCCGCACGCTCGACACTGCGCTGGACCGCGCGGTCGTGCCCGGCTACACCCGCCTCGGCGTGGCGGTGCGCCGCCGTCTCCCGACGTGGCCCGCCGACCCGGCGCCCGGAGCGCTCGCCGGGCGCACGGCCGCGGTCACGGGCGCCTCGTCGGGGCTCGGCGCGGCGACGGCCGAGGACCTGGCGCGGCTCGGTGCCGCCGTCGTCCTCGTCGTGCGCGACCCCGCGAAGGGCGAGGCCGTGCGCCGCGAGCTGCTCGCGCGCGTGCCCGGGGCCGAGCTGACGGTGCAGCGCTGCGACGTGGGTGACCTCGCCGACGTCCGACGTGCGGCCGGCGAGCTGCGCGCGGCGCTGGGGGAGCGGTCCCTCGACGTGCTCGTCCACAACGCCGGCGTCATGCCGCCGGAGCGCACGCTCTCGGCCCAGGGGCACGAGCTGTCGATGGCGGTGCACGTGCTGGGCCCGGCACTGCTGACGGAGCTGCTGCGCGACCGGCTCGCGGCCTCGCGCCACGGCGCGCGGGTGGTGTGGGTGACGTCGGGCGGCATGTACGCCCAGGCGCTGCGGCTCGACGACGTGGCCTACGACGTGGGCCCGTCCGACTACTCGCCGACGACGGCCTACGCGCGGTCCAAGCGGGCCCAGGTCGAGCTGCTGCCCGAGCTGGCGCGGCGCTGGGGCCCCGACGGGGTGGTCGTCGCCGCCGCCCACCCGGGCTGGGCCGACACCCCCGGCGTCGCCGACTCCCTGCCCGGGTTCCACCGGCTCACGGGCCCGGTGCTGCGCGACGCCGCGGAGGGCGCCGACACGGTCGTGTGGCTGGCGGGCGTCGAGCCGGCGCCCCGCTCCGGCGCGCTGTGGCACGACCGCCGCCCCCGCCCGACGGCCCTGCTGCGCCGCACCCGCACGAGTTCCGACGAGCGCGCCGCCCTCGCGGCGTGGGTCCGTGACCTCGCGGGGCTCGACGCCTAGATCCAGCGGTCGAACCAGATGCGGTCGAGCCACTCGGCGCGGGTCAGCAGCTGGTCGGTGTAGATGGGCCAGAACCACGCGAAGTTGAGGACGACGAGCACGACCACGGCGCCCGCGAGGACGACCCCCGCCGTACGACGGGGGGTGGGGACCGGTGAGCGGCCCACCACCCGGCCGAGCACGAGGGTCAGCGCGATGACGGTGAACGGGAGGATCGCCATCGCGTAGAAGAGGAAGATCGGGCGGTCGTCGTTGGAGAACCACGGCACCCAGGTCGAGCCGGCGCCCACGACGGCGACGCCGTAGCGCCAGTCGCGGGCGGCCACCCACAGCCCGAGGGCCGCGACGAGGGCCAGTGCGCCCGACCACCACAGCACCGGCGTGCCGAGGATGAGCACCTGGCGCAGGCACGTGCTGTCGGCCGCCGCCGTGCAGCCCTGGTCGCCGGGCTGGATGTCGTTCTCCGCGTGGACCCCGACCGGCCGGTTCAGCACGAGCCAGCCGACCGGGTCGGACTGGTAGGGGTGGGTCGAGCAGTTGAGGAACTGCGTGTGGAAGACGTAGAGGTCCTGGTGGTAGTACCAGAGCGAGCGCAGCGACTGCGTCACCTCGCCCAGGCCGCTGGCGTCCGGCTCCGTGGCGGTGGGCCAGCGCGCCTGCGGGTCCAGCGTCGCCTGGTCGTCGCAGTCGGTGGCCGCGGCGACGAACTGCGTGTACTGCGTCGAGGAGAAGGCCTCCTCCTGCTCGTCGGCGTGGAGCAGCCAGCCGGTCCAGCTCAGGACGTACGTCGCCAGCGCCACCAGCACGAGGTAGCCGAACGCCGGCACGCCGTCGACCAGCGCGGCGCGCACCAGCGAGCGACGCACCCCGAACATGCGGCGGGCCCCGGCGCTCCAGACCCAGACGAGGACGCCGAACGCGGCGAGGGGGTAGAGCGCGGTCCACTTCGTGCCGACCGCGAGGCCCCAGGCGACGCCGCCGCCGAGCAGCCACGGGCGCCACAGCAGCGCGCGGACGGGACCGGAGGCACCCCACCGGCGCGACCCGTCGAGCGGGTCGAGGGCGGCGGCCGGGTCGTCGGGCCGCTCCGGCACGAGCCGGGCCAGCCGCGCGCGCAGCCAGTAGCGGTCGTTGACGACGCAGGCCACGCCGCAGAGCAGGAAGAGCGCGAGGAAGATGTCGAGCAGTGCGAGGCGCGAGAGCACGAAGTGCATGCCGTCGAAGGTGAGCAGGAGACCGGCGACGCACCCCAGCAGCGTGGAGCCCGTCATGCGGCGCACGAGCCGGCACATGACGAGCACCATCAGCGCGCCGGCCACGACCGCGGCGATGCGCCAGCCGAACGGGTCCATGCCGAACGCGCGGATCCCCAGCGCGATCATCCACTTGCCCACCTCGGGGTGGACGATGAGCTCGGGCGCGTCCAGCCAGACGTCCGTGTCCCCGTCGAGGATCGACTCGTCCGCGCTGTCGGGGTAGTCGCGCACGTAGCCGTGGTTGAGCAGCGACCAGCCGTGCTTGGCGTAGTAGGTCTCGTCGAACGAGAACTCCCGCGGCGTGCCCAGGTGGTAGAGGCGCAGCAGCAGGGCGAGGACGAAGACGGCGAGGCCGGGCAGCCAGCCGCCCCAGCGGGTCCCCCACCCGGCGAGCGCCCGCGTGACGGCCGGCGGGGCCACGGCGCCAGGACGCACGCGCGGCAGGGTCGGCATCGTCACGGGGGTGAACTCTACGGACGGCGTCCTGGGATGATCGCCGGTGTGGACACCCCCCAGGCGACCGGCGACGCGGCACCCACCGGCGTGCTCGTGCTCGCGGGCACGCCGATCGGCCGCCCCGACGACGCGTCGCCCCGGCTCGTCGCCGAGCTGGCCCGCGCCGACGTGGTCGCGGCCGAGGACACCCGGCGGCTGCGCCGCCTGACGGGCGACCTGGGCGTCGAGGTCGGCGGCCGCGTGGCGTCGTACTTCGAGGGCAACGAGCAGGCCCGCACCCCCCAGCTGCTCGAGGCGCTGCAGGCGGGGCAGCGGGTGCTGCTCGTCACCGACGCGGGGATGCCGAGCGTGTCGGACCCCGGCTACCGGCTCGTGGCGGCCTGCGTCGAGGCGGGGGTGCCCGTCACCGCGGTGCCCGGGCCCTCCGCGGTGCTCACCGCGCTCGCGGTCTCGGGACTGCCCGTCGACCGGTTCTGCTTCGAGGGCTTCCTGCCGCGCAAGGCCGGCGAGCGGGCCCGCCGCCTCGCCGTGCTCGCCCACGAGGAGCGCACGATGGTGTTCTTCGAGGCCCCCCACCGCACCGAGGCGGCGCTCGCCGCGCTCGCCGAGGCCTTCGGCGGCGACCGGCCGGCGGCCGTGTGCCGCGAGCTGACGAAGACCCACGAGGAGGTACGACGGGGGCCGCTCGCCGACCTCGTCGCCTGGGCCGGCGAGGGCGTGCGGGGCGAGGTCACCCTCGTCGTGCAGGGCGTCGTCGCGAGCGCGAGCGTGGCCGCCGACCCCGACAGCCTCCGCGCCGCGGTCGCCGAGCGGGAGGAGACGGGCACGCTGCGCAAGGACGCGATCAAGGAGGTCGCCGAGGCCGCCGGCGTGCCCAAGCGGGTCGTGTACGACGCGGTCCACCGCGGCTGAGCCCGGTAGGTTCGGCGCCATGAGCTCGGAGCGCGTGACGACCTTCACCAACGACGGCCTCACCTTCGACGTGGTGGACTCCGGTCCCCTCGACGGCGACGTGGTCGTGCTGCTGCACGGCTTCCCCCAGCGCTCGTCGTGCTGGGACCAGGTGGCCCCGCTGCTGCACGCCCAGGGCTACCGCACCGTCGCGCCCGACCAGCGCGGCTACTCCCCGGGCGCACGCCCGAGCGGACGGAAGCAGTACACCCTGAACAGGCTCGTCGGGGACGTGCTGGCGCTGCTCGACGCGCTGGGCGACGCGGGCGCGCGGGTCCACCTCGTCGGGCACGACTGGGGCTCCGCCATCGGCTGGGGCGTCGCGGCCGCCCACGGCGACCGCATCCGCACCTTCACCGCCGTCTCCGTGCCGCACCCGGGAGCGTTCAGCAAGGCCGGACTGCGCAGCCCGCAGCTGCTGCGCAGCTGGTACATCGGCATGTTCCAGCTCCCCGTCCTGCCCGAGCTGCTGGCCGCGAAGCGCCCCCGCGACCTCGAGCGGATCCTGGCCCACGCGGGCATGCGGTCCGAGGACCTCGCCCGGTTCCGGCGCGAGATCCTCGAGTACGGCGCGTTCCCCGGCGGCGTCGGCTACTACCGCGGTCTGCCGTTCTCCGGCGGCGGGGGCTTCGCGCGCCGGGTGAAGGTGCCCACGACGCTGGTGTGGAGCGACGGCGACACCGCCGTCGACCGCGCCGGCGTCGACATGTCGGGGGAGTACGTCGACGCCGAGTACGAGCTCGTCGTGCTCACCGGCGTCAGCCACTGGATCCCCGAGCACGCGCCCGAGGCGCTGGCCGAGGCCGTCCTCGAGCGCGTCGGCGGCGCGGCCGGACACCCGTGAGCGAGGGGCCCCACGGCTCCCCGACGCCCGACGGCCCGACCCGGTCCCGGGCGGCCGCGACCGAGCAGGGCGCGCGCCGCGACCGCAGCCGCCCGCCGGCTCCGGAGCCGCTGCCGCACCCCGTCGTCGACAACCACTGCCACCTCGACATCGCCGACGGGCCCGGGCCCGACGACTGGCTCGGCGTCGAGGCGGCGCTCGCGGCCTCGGCGGCGGTGGGGGTGCCGCGCATCGTGCAGATCGGCTGCGACCTGCCCGGTGCCCGGTGGGCGGTCGCCGCCGCGGAGCGGTACGACGCGCTCGTCGCCGGCGTCGCGCTGCACCCGAACGAGGCGCCCCTGCTGGCCGCCGCCGGGCGGCTCGACGCGGCCCTCGAGGAGATCGAGCGGCTCGCCGCCGCCCACCCGGACGTGCGCGCCGTGGGGGAGACGGGCCTCGACTTCTTCCGCACCGGCCCCGAGGGCCTCGACGCCCAGCGGGAGAGCTTCGCGCGCCACGTCGACATCGCGAAGCGGCTCGACAAGACCCTCGTCATCCACGACCGCGACGCGCACGCGGCGGTGCTCGACGTGCTCGACGCCGTCGGTGCGCCCGACCGTTGGGTCATGCACTGCTTCTCCGGCGACGCCGCCTTCGCGCGCGCCTGCCTCGACCGCGGGGCGCACCTCTCCTTCGCGGGCACGGTGACGTTCAAGAACGCCGGTGACCTGCGCGAGGCGCTCGTCGTGACGCCGCTCGACCGGGTGCTCGTGGAGACGGACGCGCCGTACCTGACGCCCACGCCGTACCGGGGGAGGCCGAACGCGTCCTACCTGGTGCCCGTGACCGTGCGGGCCATGGCGCAGACCCGTGGGGACGACCTCGGCGAGCTGTGCGCGGCCATCGAGCGCACCACCTTCGCGGCCTTCGGCGGGCCGTGGGGGACGGCCCCCCGGGCCGGCGCCTGACCCCCGGCACCGCCGTCCCGGCCCGCCGCGGCGCCGTGTGAGCCGCGTTCCACCGGTGGACGACGGATTGGCTCTCGCCGCAGCGGCGGTTATGGTCGAGTTCTTGTCAGCCGGGATCGGGCGTCACGTCCAGCCGGCGCAGGGTGCGGCTCGCGGCCGCCTCCGCGGGCAGACAACCGCGGTGGCTGGTCGCTACTCCCCCAGTCGGCCCGACAGGTCCAGACGGTCCACGACGTGGTCCGGAGGCGCGTGCGCCCCCGTGATCCCGCCCGCGGACGGCTGCGGCCTGGGGTGCGCCGACGTCCGAGGGCCGGACAGAACTGCGTTCGGAGTGTTGTGCAGCTCATCAGCTCGAGCGGCGGCCGCGGCGATCTCGCCCGGTTCGTCCGCAGTCGTGGGTTCATCGCCGCCCTCGTGGCGGTCGTGGTGCTGGCGGTGGCCGGCACCACCGCCGGGTACGCGGCCCTCAGCAAGACGGTGACGCTCAGCGTCGACGGCCAGGAGCGGACCGTGTCCGCCTTCGGCGGCTCGGTCGGCGACGTCCTGGAGAGCGAGGGCGTCGAGGTCGGCGACCGCGACCAGGTGGCCCCCAGCGTGGACGAGGACGTCGTGGACGGCTCGCGCATCAGCGTGCGCTACGCCCGGCCCCTCGAGCTCACGGTCGACGGCGCGACCGACACCCACTGGGTGCTCGCCCGCGACGTCGACGGCGCCCTCGCCGAGATCGGTCTGACCGCCGAGGGTGCGCAGCTCTCGGCCAGCCGCAGCGCGGGCATCGACCGCGACGGCATGGCCCTGGAGCTCGTCACCCCCAAGACCCTCACGCTCGTCGTCGGCGCCGACGCCCCGGTGACCGAGCAGGTGGCCGGCCTGACCGTCGGCGACGTGCTCGCGCAGCTCGGCATCGAGCTCGCCGCGACCGACGCGGTCGTCCCCGCCGTCGAGACCCCCGTCGCCGAGGGGGGCACCATCACGGTGACCCGCTGGGCGCAGCAGGAGGTCACCGTCGCCGACCAGGTCGTGCCGCACGGCACGGTCGAGGTCGAGGACCCGTCGCTCTTCGAGGGCGAGGAGGAGGTCGAGACGGCCGGTCGCGACGGCGCCCAGGACGTGACCTACCTCGTGACGCTGCGCAACGGCCGCGGCGTCGAGCGCCAGGTCACCGCGTCGCGCGTCACCACCGCCCCCGTCACCGAGCGGGTGCGCGTGGGCACGAAGGAGCGCCCGGAGGAGACCCCGGCCCCGTCGAGCTCCTCGTCGTCCTCCGCCCCGGCCGGCGGCTCCAACTACGCCTCCGGCTCGACCGTGTGGGACGACCTCGCGCAGTGCGAGTCCGGCGGCAACTGGGCCATCAACACGGGCAACGGCTACTACGGCGGCCTGCAGTTCAACCTGCAGACCTGGCGCGCCTACGGCGGCTCGGGCTACCCGCACGAGAACAGCCGCGAGGAGCAGATCCGCGTGGCCACCAAGCTGCGCGACGACCGCGGTGGGTACGGCGCGTGGCCGAGCTGCTCGAGCAAGCTGGGCCTGCCCCGCTGACCCGAGCGCCCTCCCGCCGCTGACGCCGAGCCGCCGCCGACCCCACCCGGTCGGCGGCGGCTCGCGTCGTACCGGGGGTCGGTGGCCCACGGGGCGCCGAGCCGCCCGGGGCCCGGGGTTCGTAGGGTGGCCCTCGTGACCACGGCCGGCGCTCCGCGACTCCTCAGCGCCGCCGACGTCCGTCGCCTCGCCGCCGAGCTCGACCTGCGGCCCACGAAGCAGCGCGGGCAGAACTTCGTCATCGACCCCAACACGGTGCGGCGCATCGTGCGCGACTCCGGGGTCGGGCCCGACGATGTCGTCGTCGAGGTCGGTCCGGGGCTGGGGTCGCTGACGCTGGCGCTGCTCGACGTCGCCCGCCGGGTCGTCGCGATCGAGCTCGACGAGGTGCTCGCGGCCCGGCTCCCGGCCACCATCGCCGAGCTCGCCCCGGCGCAGGCCGACGCGTTCGAGGTCGTGGCCGCCGACGCCCTGCGCATCACCGAGCTGCCGGGCGATGCCCCGACCGCGCTGGTCGCCAACCTGCCCTACAACGTCTCGGTGCCGGTGCTGCTGCACCTGCTCGCCCTGCTGCCCTCGCTCGAGCGCGGTCTCGTCATGGTGCAGGCCGAGGTGGCCGACCGGCTCGCCGCGGGCCCGGGCTCGCGCACGTACGGCGTGCCCTCGGTCAAGGCGGCCTGGTACGCCGACGTGCGTCGCGCCGGGTCGATCGGGCGCAACGTGTTCTGGCCCGCGCCCAACGTGGACTCCGGCCTCGTCGCCTGGACCCGGCGCGAGCCGCCCGTCACCACCGCGTCGCGCACCGAGGTGTTCACCGTCGTCGACGCCGCCTTCGCCCAGCGCCGCAAGACGCTGCGCGCCGCGCTGCGCGGCCTCGCCGGCTCCACCGAGCGCATCGAGGCCGCCCTGGCCCACGCCGGCGTCGAGCCCACCGTCCGCGGCGAGCAGCTGCGGGTGGAGGACTTCGCCCGCGTCGCCGAGGGCCTGGCCCTGACGGCTCCCCCCGCGTCCACCGACACCTCCGCCCCCGTCGAGACCCCCGAGGACCCCGCATGAGCGCCCGCACCGCCCCCACCGGCCAGGGCGGCGGCCGGTCGGTGACCGTGCGCGCCCCGGCGAAGATCAACCTCTACCTCGCCGTCGGCGCCCCTCGCCCCGACGGCTACCACCCGCTGGCCACCGTCTACCAGGCCATCGGGCTGTACGACGACGTGACCGCCCGCCCCGGCGGCTCGGGCACGGTGCCGGTGCAGCTCGAGCTGACCGCGTCCGACCACGTCGACGGCTCCTCCGTACCGCTCGCGCCCGGCACCAACCTCGTGCACCGCGCCGCCGAGCTGCTCGGCGCCCACCACGGCCGCACCCTGCGCGCGGACGTGCACGTCGAGAAGGACATCCCGGTCGCCGGCGGGCTCGCGGGCGGCTCGGCCGACGCCGCGGCGACGCTCGTGGCGCTCGACCGGCTGCACGACCTGCAGACCCCCGACGACGCCCTCCTCGCCATCGCGGCCGAGCTGGGCAGCGACGTGCCGTTCTGCCTGCTCGGCGGCACCGCCGCGGGCGTGGGACGCGGGGAGCAGGTCGCGCCGTACGCCGACCCGGCCATCGTCGACGCCACCTGGTGGTGGGTGGTCGTGCCGTCGCGGGAGGGCCTCTCGACGCCGCGCGTCTTCGCCCACCACGACCGGCTGCGGCCCGACGCGGCCGCCGAGGGCGTCGTCGTGCCCGACCGCGTCATCGCCGCGCTGGCGTCGCAGGACGCGGAGCTGCTCGGCCAGGTGCTGCACAACGACCTGCAGCTGCCCGCGCTCGACCTGCGTCCCGACCTCGTGGACGTGCTCCAGGCGGGGGAGGACGCGGGGGCGGTGCGCGGCATCGTGTCCGGCTCCGGGCCGACCTGCGTGTTCCTCTGCACCGACGCCGACCACGCCCGCGAGGTCGCCGAGCGGCTGCGCGCGACGTACGACGTCGTGCTCGTCGCCACCGGCCCCGTCGCGGGCGTGCACCGGGTGGAGTACGTCTGATGGCTGCCCCGAACCTCGTCAACCTCGAGCGCGTCTCGAAGTCGTACGGCGTGCGCCCCCTGCTCTCGGAGGTGTCGATCGGCGTCGGCGAGGGCCAGCGCATCGGCATCGTCGGGCGCAACGGCGACGGCAAGACCACGCTGCTGGAGGTGCTGACCGGCCTCGAGGAACCCGACACCGGCCGGGTGTCGATGACGCGGGGCATCGAGATCGGCTACCTGCACCAGGGCGACGAGCTCGACGACACCCACTCCGTGCGCGAGGCCGTGCTGCAGGGGCGGCTCGACCACGAGTGGGCCGCCGACGCCACGACCCGCGAGGTCGTCGAGGTGCTGCTCGCCGGGGTCGACCTCGACCGACCCGTCGTCGGCCTGTCCGGTGGCGAGCGTCGCCGCTGCGCGCTGGCCGCGCTGCTGCTCGACCGCCACGACCTGCTCGTGCTCGACGAGCCGACCAACCACCTCGACGTCGAGGCGGTCGCCTGGCTGGCGCGCCACCTGGTGGGGCTGTCGTCGGCGCTGCTCGTCGTGACCCACGACCGGTGGTTCCTCGACGCGGTCGTGGGGTGGACGTGGGAGGTGCACGACGGCGTCGTCGACGTCTACGAGGGCGGGTACGCCGCGTTCACCCTCGCCCGCGCCGAGCGGTCCCGCCAGGCCGCGGTCAACGAGCAGCGGCGGGCCAACCTCGCGCGCAAGGAGCTGGCCTGGCTGCGCCGCGGGGCGCCGGCGCGCACCTCGAAGCCGAAGTTCCGCATCGACGCCGCCAACGCGCTCATCGAGGACGAGCCGCCGCCGCGCGACAGCATCGCGCTGCAGCGCTTCGCCACCCAGCGGCTCGGCAAGGACGTCGTCGACGTCGAGGACGTCGACCTGCGCCGCGGCGAGAAGGTGCTGCTCGAGGCGGCCACCTGGCGCATCGGGCCCGGCGACCGGTTCGGCATCGTCGGCGTGAACGGCGCCGGCAAGACCTCCGTGCTGTCGCTGCTCGCCGGCACCCTCGAGCCTCAGAAGGGCCGGGTGAAGCGCGGCCGCACGGTGGCGCTGGCGCACCTGACGCAGCAGCTCGACGACCTCGACCCCGACGCCCGCGTGCTGCCCTTCGTCGAGGACATCCGGCGGGTCACCCGCACCGCCGACGGCGAGATCACCGCGACGTCGATGCTGGAGCGCTTCGGCTTCACCGGCGACCGGCTGACGGCGCGCATCGGCGACCTGTCCGGCGGTGAGCGGCGCCGGTTCCAGCTGCTGTGCCTGCTGCTCGGCGAGCCCAACGTGCTGCTGCTCGACGAGCCCACCAACGACCTCGACATCGAGACCCTGCAGGTGCTCGAGGACTTCCTCGACGGCTGGCCCGGCACGCTCGTCGTGGTCAGCCACGACCGGTACTTCCTCGAGCGCGCCACCGACGCCACCTGGGCGCTGCTGGGCGACGGCAAGATCTCGATGCTGCCGCGCGGTGTCGACGAGTACCTCGAGCGTCGCGAGACCGACGCCCGCGCCGCGGCCGGTGCGTCCGGCGGGGGTACGGCGGGCGCCGGGGCCGGAGCCGGGGCCGGGGCCGGGGCCGGGTCCGCCGAGGGGAAGGCGAAGGTCGGCGGCGCCGAGGAGCGCGCCGCCCGCAAGACCGTCGCCCGCGTCGAGAAGCGCCTGGCGCGGCTGACGCAGGAGGAGGCCGCGCTCAACGCCGAGGCCCTCGAGCACGCGCAGGACTACGAGCGACTCGCGACCGTCAGCGCCCGGCTGCAGGCCCTGGCCGAGGAGAAGGACGAGCTCGAGATGGAGTGGCTCGAGGCGGCGGACCTGCTCGGCTGAGGTCGCCTCCCCGGGCGGGAGGTCGGCTCCCGGTGGTCGAGGTGGATCGTTGGGCCTCCGGCGTTTGAGGTGGGTTGCTCGGCTCCCGGTGGTTGAGGTGGGTTGCCCGGCCGCCGGTGGTTGAGGTGGGTTGCCCGGCCGCCGGTGGTTGAGGTGGGTTGTTCTGGCAACCCCTCGAAACCAGGTCTGGTTGCGGGTGGTGTTTCGAGGGCCGCTGGCGCGGCCACCTCGACCACCGGCCGCCGGTGGTTGAGGTGGGTTGCTCTGGCAACCCCTCGAAACCACGTCTGGTTGCGGGTGGTGGTTTCGAGGGCCGCTGGCGCGGCCACCTCAACCACCGGTCGGGGCGCTGGCGCGGCCACCTCGACCGTCCGCCCTACCTCGGCCCGGCCACCTCGACCGTCCGCCGTACCGCGCCGGCGTCAGGAGAACGGGCGCATCAGCTCGCGCAGCAGCGCGCCGAGGCGCTCGCGCTCACCGGCGGGGACGGAGGCGACGAGGGACGCCTCGGCCTCCAGCAGCGCCTCGAACGCGCCGTCCACTGCGGCGCCGCCCTCGCGCGTGAGGCGCACGAGCACGCCGCGGCGGTCGTGGGGGTCGGGGAGGCGGTCGACGAGGCCACGGGCGACGAGACGGTCGACGCGGTTCGTCATGGTCCCGCTCGTCACGAGCGTCTCGCGCAGCAGCCGTCCGGGGGAGAGCTCGTACGGCGCGCCCGCCCGCCGCAGCGCGGCGAGCACGTCGAACTCCCACGTCTCGATGGCGTGCGCGGCGAACGCCTTGCGACGCGCCAGGTCGAGGTGCCGGGCCAGGCGGCTGATGCGGCTGAACACCTCGACGGGCGCGAGGTCGAGGTCGGGGCGCTCGCGCGCCCACGCCTCGACCAGCTCGTCGACCTCGTCCCGCATGACAGCGATGGTACCGCCCGTCGAGAATCTTGACATCAAGAGGTTTCGGGCGGACGGTGGAGCTGCCGCCGACGCGAGGAGACCACCGTGCCCTGGGACCCCACGAGCTACCTGCAGTACGCCGACGAACGGGGCCGCCCCTTCGTCGAGCTGCTGGCGCGGGTGCGGGCCGAGGCGCCCCGCCGCGTCGTCGACCTCGGCTGCGGCCCCGGCAACCTGACCGCCCTGCTCGCCCGCCGCTGGCCCGGGGCCGAGGTCGTCGGCATCGACTCCTCGCCCGAGATGATCGACCGCGCCCGGGCGGAGCACCCCGCCGGGCCGCCCGCCGGGCAGCCCTGCGGGCCGTCCTTCGCCGTCGGCGACGTCCGCACCTGGCGACCCGAGCGTCCCGTCGACGTCCTCGTCTCCAACGCGACGCTGCAGTGGGTGCCGGGCCACCTCGACCTGCTGCCCGACCTCCTGGCGCGCGTGGCGCCCGGCGGCACGCTCGCCTTCGGGGTGCCCGGCAACTTCGCCGAGCCCAGCCACGTGCTGCGCGCCGAGCTGGCCGGGCGCGCGCCGTACCGGGAGCACACCCGTGACATCGACGTGCCCGCGGCGCACGACGCCGCGACCTACCTGCAGGTGCTCGCGGCGACGGGCGCCGAGGTGGACGCCTGGGAGACGACCTACCTCCACGTCCTGCGCGGCCCGGACCCGGTCTTCGCGTGGGTGCGCTCGACCGGCGCCCGGCCCACCCTCGAGGCGCTCCCGGACGACCTGCGCGAGCGCTTCGCCGACGAGTTCCGCGCGGCGCTGCGGGCGGCGTACCCGACCACCGAGGTCGGCGGCGAGCCGGCCGTGGTGCTGCCGTTCCGGCGGGTGTTCGTCGTGGCGACCCGACCCGGCGGCACGGGCGCGGCGGGGGAGTGACGTGTACGGTTACCGATGAGTAAGGTGGGGCGCATGGCCAACGTGCTCCAGCTGTGGAAGCAGACCACCTCGCTCCCCGTCGTCGGCCCGCTGCTGGGCAAGCGGGTCTTCTCGCTGGCGTTCAGCCAGCAGGCGCCCTACTTCGCGACGATCCGCCCGCGGTTCACCGAGCTGCGGCCCAACTACGCCGAGCTGCGCATCCCCAAGCGCCGCGGCGTGCACAACCACATCGGCACCGTGCACGCCATCGCCCTGTGCAACGGCCTCGAGGCCGCGATGGGTGCGCTCGCCGAGGCGACGATCCCCGCCGACAAGCGGTGGATCCCCAAGGGCATGGACGTCGCCTACACCGCCAAGGCGGACAGCGACGTCCGCTGCATCGCCGAGACCGACCCCGAGCAGTGGACCGGCGACGACCCGGATCTCCCGGTGCGGGTGCGGGGCGTGCGCGAGGACGGCACGGTCGTCATCGAGGGCGTCATCCGCCTGTGGGTGACACCGAAGAAGCGCTGAGCCCGCCCGTACGACGAGGGGCCCCGCACCTGCCCGGGTGCGGGGCCCCTCGTCGTACGCGTGCGTGCGGTCAGGTGGTGCTCGTCGTGCCCGCGCCCACCATCGGCACGTCGAGCTGCTTGCGCTCGCCGACGAGCTTGTGCTGCAGCCAGGTCGCCAGCAGCGTGAGCAGGATGTTGACGACGATGTAGATGCTCGCGATGACGATGGCGGTCGGCACCTGGTTCTGGAACTCCAGGTAGATCGGCCGCATGACCGCGGTGAGGCCCGGCGCGGTGATGTAGTAGCCGAGGCTCGTGTCCTTGAGCGCCACCACGCACTGGCTGACCAGGGCGGGGAGCATGATCTTCACGGCCTGCGGCAGCTGCACCAGCCAGATGACCTGCGACTTGCGCAGACCGAGGGCGTACGCCGCCTCGACCTGCCCGGCGGGCACCGCGTTGATGCCGGCGCGCAGCACCTCGGCGAGCACGGAGCCGTTGTAGAGCGTCAGGGCGATGACGACGCACCAGAACGGGCTGAGCGGACCGTCGCCGATCGAGAACGCGAGCCAGAGCCCCGTCATGAGCAGCAGCACGGGCACCGCGCGGAAGAACTCCACGACCGCCCACGACGGCCAGCGCACCCAGGCGTGGTCCGACAGCTTGCCGATGCCGAACAGCACGCCGAACACGATGGCCAGCACGATCGCGCCGAACGCCATCTTCAGCGTCTGCGTCAGCGCGTCGAGGATGACCTGGAGGTAGTCCGGGGTGACGAACGGCTCCCACAGCGCGTACTCGAGCTGGCCCTTGTCGGCCAGGCGCAGCACCACGAGGGCCACCACGCCGGCGAGCGCGAGCACGGACAGCACCGTGTAGATGCGGTGGCGCACCCGGGCCTTGGGGCCCGGGGCGTCGAAGAGGACTCCGGCGCTCATCGCGACGCCACCTTCCAGCGCCGCTCGAGCGCGTACGAGCCGAGGGCGAGCAGCTCGACGACCACGATGTAACCGATCGCGATGAAGAAGAAGATCTCCACCACCTGGTCGCCGTAGCGGTTGCCGAGCGTGCGCATCGCCGAGGTCGCCTCGGCGATGCCGAACGCGGCCGCGACCGAGGTGTTCTTCGTGAGGGCGATGATGACGCTGGTCAGCGGGGGTACGACGGCACGCAGCGCCTGCGGCATCACGACGTTCGTCATGTTCTGGGTGAACGTCAGGCCCAGCGCGCGGGCGGCCTCGGCCTGGCCGAGCGGGACCGCGTTGATGCCCGAGCGGAACGCCTCGCAGACGAACGCCGAGGTGTAGAGCGTCAGGGCGACGCAGGCCCGGAAGAAGAACGCCGAGATGCTCCAGTCGCCGACCGCGATCTCCTCGACGAACTTGAAGGTGATGCCGATCCGCGGCATCGCGATCGCCACGAAGATGAAGACCATCAGCAACGGGGTGTTGCGGAAGATCGTCACGTAGAGGCTCGCGGCCTTGGACAGCACCCAGATGGGGCCGACGCGCGCGGCGGCCAGCAGGGCGCCGAACACCAGCGACGCGACCCCGGACACGAGCACCAGCCCGACCGTCAGGGCGAAGCCCTTCAGGTAGAGGTCGTAGTCAGAGAGGACTGCCTCCACGCGGCGGCTCCTCCTTCCGGTTCAGGGGGGGGGCGGGTTCCCCGGTGCACCGGGGAACCCACCACTTCAGGGTGAAAGTTTCGTGCTGTAAGTGGCGGGTTCCCCGGTTCACCGGGGAACCCGCCACCTCACCTCACGCGCAGGGGTCGAGCGCGGGGGGCTCGGGGGCCTCGTCGAGGGAGACGCCCAGCGTGTTGTTGAACGCCTCCTCCCAGGTGCCGTCGTCGAACGACTCCTCGAGGGTCTCGTTGATCCAGCCGCACATCTCGGGGGCGTCGATCGAGTAGCCGATGCCGTAGCGCTCCTCCGAGAACGGGTCGCCGACGACCTTGAGGTTGTCGGGGTCCTCGGCGGCGTAGCCGAGGAGGATCGCGCCGTCGGTCGTCATCGCGGCGACCGTGCCGTCACGGACCTGGTCGACGCACTCGGAGTAGGTGTCGAAGCCGCGCGGCACCGCACCCTCGGCCTGCGCGTTGTCGAGCGACGTCGAGCCCGTCACCGAGCAGACCTCCTGGCCCTGCACGTCCTCGACGCCGGCGATGTCGCTGTCGGCGGGGACGAGCAGCTGCTGGCCGGTCACGTAGTACGGACCCGCCTGGCCCACGACCTCGCGGCGGGCGTCGGTGATCGAGTACGACGCGATGACGAGGTCGACCTCGCCGCTCTCGAGGAACGACTCGCGGTTGGCCGAGATGGTCTCGACCCACTCGATGTCGTCGGCCGCGATGCCCAGCGAGGCGGCCAGGATCGTGCCGACCTGCGGGTCGAAGCCGGTCGGGACCTCGTCGGTGGCGCCCTTGTAGCCGATGCCGGGCTGGTCGAACTTCACGCCGATCTTGATCGTGCCCTGGTCGGCGAGCTCGCGCATGCGCGTGCCCTCCTCGAAGCTCTCGGCCGCGTCGGAGTTGACGTCGACGTCGACCGACTCCTCCTCGTCGCTGCCGGCGTCGCCGCACGCGGCCAGCGAGGCGGCGAGCACCAGGCCGGTCATCGTGGCCATCGTCCTTCTGAGTCGCATCTCTCCTACTTCCAGGGCCGCCGAGGGGCCCGTCATCGGGTGATGGGGTGGTGGGGCTGCGCGGGGGCGTCGCGCCGGGGCGCGCGTCCCGTCGTACGTGCCGGTCGACCCGGGCACCCCGTCACCGGGGGCCGGGCCCGGCGGGTCTCAGTGCTTGAGGATCTTGCCCAGGAAGTCCTGCGCGCGCTCGCTCTGGGGGTTGGTGAAGAACTCCTGCGGGGTGCCGGACTCGACGATCTGGCCGTCGGCCATGAAGACGACCCGGTCGGCCGCCGTGCGGGCGAAGCCCATCTCGTGGGTCACCACGACCATGGTCATGCCGCCGCGGGCGAGCTCGACCATGACGTCGAGGACCTCCTTGATCATCTCGGGGTCCAGCGCCGAGGTGGGCTCGTCGAACAGCATCACCTTCGGCTCCATCGCCAGGGCCCGCGCGATCGCGACGCGCTGCTGCTGGCCGCCGGAGAGCTGGGCGGGGTACTTGCCCGCCTGGGCACCGACCCCGACGCGGTCGAGCAGCTCCTGTGCGCGGGCCTCGGCCTCGGCCTTCTTGACGCCGCGCACCTTGATCGGCCCGAGGGTGACGTTCTCGAGGATCGTCTTGTGGGCGAACAGGTTGAAGCTCTGGAACACCATGCCGACCTCGGCGCGCAGCCCGGCGAGCGCCTTGCCCTCCTCGGGCAGCGGCTGGCCGTCGAGCGTGATCGAGCCCTCACCGATCGTCTCGAGGCGGTTGATGGTGCGGCACAGCGTCGACTTGCCGGAGCCCGAGGGGCCGATCACCACGACGACCTCACCGCGGTGGACGGTGAGGTCGATGTCCTTCAGCACGTGGAGGTCGCCGAACCACTTCTGCACCCCCGACAGCACGACCAGCGGCTCGCCCTGCGGCGCCGCAGGGGTCGGCTCCTTCTCCAGCGTCGTCATGGTCGGGGAACCTAGACCCAACTGGTCCGTGCGAGCCAGCCGGAGGGGCCCGTTCGCGATGATCGGGACCTATTCGTGATGAGGACGCGCGCGTTCGTGTGGCGGCCGCGGGTCGCCGTACCCTGGTGCGGTCATGCCTGAGACCGCCACGCCCCGCACCTACGACGTCCGCACCTTCGGGTGCCAGATGAACGTCCACGACTCCGAGCGGCTCACCGGCCTGCTGGAGCAGGCGGGGTACGTCGCGGCGCCGGCCGGCGCGGACGCCGACGTCGTCGTGCTCAACACCTGCGCGGTGCGGGAGAACGCGGACAACAAGCTGTACGGCAACCTCGGTCACCTGGCGCCGGTGAAGGCGCGGCGCCCGGGCATGCAGATCGCCGTCGGCGGCTGCCTCGCGCAGAAGGACAAGGGCGAGATCACCCGCAAGGCCCCCTGGGTCGACGTGGTGTTCGGGACGCACAACATCGGCTCGCTGCCGGTGCTGCTGGAGCGGGCCCGCATCGCCGAGGAGGCGCAGGTCGAGATCCTCGAGAGCCTCGAGGTCTTCCCGTCCACGCTGCCGACCCGCCGCGAGTCGGCGTACGCCGCGTGGGTCTCGGTCAGCGTCGGCTGCAACAACACGTGCACCTTCTGCATCGTCCCGAGCCTGCGCGGCAAGGAGAAGGACCGCCGCCCCGGCGACGTGCTCGCCGAGATCGAGGCGCTGGTGGCGGAGGGCGTCACCGAGGTGACGCTGCTGGGGCAGAACGTGAACGCGTACGGCGTGGAGTTCGGCGACCGTCAGGCCTTCAGCAAGCTGCTGCGAGCCTGCGGCGAGATCGAGGGCCTGGAGCGCGTGCGCTTCACCTCGCCGCACCCGGCGGAGTTCACCGACGACGTCATCGAGGCGATGGCCGAGACGCCGAACGTCATGCCGTCGCTGCACATGCCGCTGCAGTCGGGCTCGGACACGGTGCTGAAGGCGATGCGCCGCTCCTACCGCCAGCGGAAGTTCCTCGGCATCATCGAGCGGGTGCGGGCCGCCATCCCCGACGCGGCGATCACCACCGACATCATCGTGGGCTTCCCGGGCGAGACCGAGGCGGACTTCGAGCAGACGCTGCACGCGGTGCGGGAGTCGCGGTTCTCGAGCGCGTTCACGTTCCAGTACTCCACCCGCCCCGGCACCCCCGCCGCCACCATGACCGACCAGGTGCCGAAGGCCGTCGTGCAGGAGCGCTACGAGCGCCTCGTCGCGCTCGTCAACGAGATCGCGTGGGAGGAGAACCGGAAGCTCGAGGGCCGCCGGCTCGAGCTCATGGTCGCCGAGGGCGAGGGCCGCAAGGACGCCGCCACCGCGCGCCTGTCGGGCCGCGCTCCCGACAACCGGCTGGTGCACTTCGCGTCGGACTTCTCGCTCGTGGGCGGCGAGGCTCCGCGCCCGGGCGACATGGTCGAGGTCGCGATCACGTACGGCGCGCCCCACCACCTCGTCGCCGACGGCCCCGTGCTCGCGCTGCGCCGCACGCGCGCCGGCGACGCCTGGGAGCGTCGTACGGCGGAGCCCCCCGCCCCCGCGGGCGTGTCGCTCGGCATGCCGAGCATCGGCGTCCCCGCGCCCCTGCCCGTCGTCGAGAACGCCTGCTCGGTGCGCTGAGGCCGTCGGCGGCCGTCAGGCGCCGGCGACGCCGGCGCGGAAGGCGTCGAGCGAGGCCTGCGTCGACTCGACGCGCCAGTCGGCCTCCTTGGCGACGTTGAACCACGTGAAGCCCGAGATCTCCGGGTGGGCGGCGAGCACGGCGAACATGTCGGTGATCCAGGCGGCCTTGTCGCCGCCGTCCTCGGCGCAGCCGACCTCGCCGATGACGAGCGGCTTGGTCGTCAGCGTGCGCAGCTCGGCGACGCCGGCGCCGAACACGTCGGTGAAGCTGCCCCAGGTCGACCAGTCCTGGCTCGTGCCCCAGTTGTAGCCGTCGAGGCCGACGGCGTCGACGTACGCGTCGCCGGGGTAGATCGAGGCGAGCGCCGGAGTCCCCGCGAACGGCACGTTGGGGCACCAGACGAAGCGGACGTTGCGGGCGCCCGCGTTGCGGAAGATGGTGACGACGCGGCGCCAGGCGGCGACGTAGCCACGGCTGGTGGTGCCGGCGACCCCGACGGACCAGGGGTACCAGGGGCCGTTCGACTCGTGGGCGAACCGCAGGCGCACGGCGCCGCCCCACGCGGCCGCCGCCCGGGCCCAGGCCTTGACGTAGACGTCGTGGCGGCCGCTGGCGATCGACGCCATGGAGAAGCGCGTCTGGGCGGTGCCCAGCGCGGGGTCCCACGGCTCCCAGGTGATCTCCGGGACGGCGCCCGCGGCGCTGACCTCCTGCACCTGGGCCAGGGGGAACGCGCCGCCGGTCGACCACGCGGCGTACCACATGACCAGCTCGGGCGCCCGTCCCACGGCCTCGCCGGCGACCCGCACGGAGTCGATGCTGCCGGGGTACGACGGCAGGAACAGGCCGTAGCCCCGCCCGGCGCCGGCCGCAGCGGCGGGGGACGCGAGGAAGGCGGGGGCTGCTGCCCCCGCGAGCGTGGTGGCGCCCAGGGCGCCCAGGAGGGAGCGGCGGCTCATGCGGGGAGCAGCGGCGACGGTGATGGGGAGCACGACGGAGACCTCTCGGGACCCCGCGCGCAGGAGAGGGGTTCGCGGGACCTGGTCCTCCTGTCGGCGGGCTCGCCGCCGACCTGAGGGATCCCGCGCCGCTCGGGTCCGTCAGTCGGCGGGCTCGGCGTCGCGGTCGACGTCCTCGTCGCCCTCCTGCTGCTTGTCCTCGCCCTCGGTCACGCCGTCGGGCAGGGCGTCCTCGTCGACGGCGGGGTTGCTGCCGGACGGCAGGTCCGGCGTGATCGCCTGGCCGGCGTCGCCGTAGCGGTCCGACTCGTCGATCGCGTCGGCCCCCCCGGGGTTGGGCTCGGCGGGCTCGATGGTGGGCTCGGGCTGCGGACCGGGGTCGCTCACGGCTGTTCCTCCTCGGGCTGGGGCGTCGCGAAACCGTAGGTCAGGTACGGCGTCGGCTCGCCCTCCACCGTACCCAGCGGCCCCACGACGCGGCGCAGCTCGGTGAGCGCCACGAGCTCGTGCGGGACGACCGGTTCGGGGAGTGCGTCGAGACCGAACCACCGCAGGTCGGCGCACTTCGCGCCCTCCATGATCCGCGGCTGGCCGGTCCACGACGTCGCCGTGAGGAAGAAGTCCACGCGCTCGTCGATGGGCGCCACGGGCTCGGGGCCGGGCGCCCGGCGCTGCATGGTGGCCAGCATCCGCAGGTCGGCGACGGAGACGCCGAGCTCCTCGACCGCCTCGCGGCGGGCGGCGTCGTACGCGGTCTCGCCCTTCTCCACGTGCCCGGCCGCGCCCGACGCCCAGTGGTCGTCCATGAAGCCCGTGCCCGAGCGCAGCTGCAGCAGCACCTCGGGGACGTCACCGCGGCCGGGTCGCAGGAGCAGCACGTAGGCGGCGGGCACCACGACGAAGCGCCCGATCCCGACGGGGTCGTCGGTGGTCGGGCGCTGGTCCGAGCGCGGCGCGGGGTCCGGCTCGGCGGGCGTCATCGAGCGGTGCCGCCGTCGTTGCGCCGGTCGATCTTGTCGAGGCCCTGCTTGGCCTTCGACGTGCCCTTCGCGATCTTGTCGGAGTACTTGCCCTTGGTCTTCGCGTCCGCCACGGCCGCGGCCTTGTCGATGCCGCCCGTGATCTTGTCGCCGTGCTCGGCGACCACGTCGCCGGCCTTCGTGCGGGCCTGGCCGAGCGCGCCCTTGAGCTTGTCGCTGAACGCCATGTGAGGTCCTCCTGGTGGGGCACCCGACGCCGCCGGATCGTGGCGGCGGCCGGTCGGGCACGTCGTCTCGTGCGGTCCTGGAAGGATAGCCAGCGTGAACCAGCCGCCCGTCCCGCCGATCGTGGCGGTGGTCGGGGCCACGGCGGCCGGGAAGACCGACCTCTCGCTCGACCTGGCCCAACGCCTCGGCGGGGAGGTCGTCAACACCGACGCGATGCAGCTCTACCGCGGGATGGACGTGGGTACGGCGAAGCTCCCCGCCAGCGAGCGCCGCGGCGTCCCGCACCACCTGCTCGACCTCCTCGACGTGACCGAGCCCGCCAGCGTCGCCGACTTCCAGGGCCGGGCGCGCGGCGTGATCGCGGAGGTCCGCGCGCGGGGACGGGTGCCGGTGCTGGTCGGCGGCTCCGCGCTCTACACGCGGGCGGTGCTCGACCGCTTCGAGTTCCCCGGCACGGACCCGGCCGTCCGGGAGCGGTACGACGCCGAGCTCGCCCGCGTCGGGTCGGCCGCGCTGCACGCCCGGCTCGCGGAGGTCGACCCCGCCGCGGCGGCCGGGATCCTGCCCGAGAACGGGCGGCGTGTCGTGCGGGCGCTCGAGGTGGTCGAGCTGACCGGGCGCCCGTTCAGCGCGTCGCTGCCGGTGCTCGAGCACGTGGACCCGCGCACCGTCCAGGTCGGCGTCGCCATCGACCGGCCCGCCCTCGACGAGCGCATCGCCCGGCGCGTCGACGCCATGTTCGCCGCCGGTTTCGTCGCCGAGGTCGAGCGGCTGCTGGGCGAGGGGTTGCTCGACGGGCTGACGGCGTCGCGCGCCATCGGCTACCGCGAGGTCGCCGAGCACCTGGCCGGCCGGCTGTCCCTTGCCGATGCCCGCGAGCGCACCGTGGTGGCCACGCGGCGGTTCGCGCGGCGCCAGGAGTCGTGGTTCACGAAGGACCCGCGCATCACGTGGGTTCCGTACGACGCGCCCGACCGCGTCGACCGGGCCCTCGCCGCCGTCGCCGCGCTGGGCTGAGGCGCGCCGTACCCCGTTCGTGGTGGCAGCGCCGCGGAATGTGTGGCGCTCCCACCACGGACCGCCGGCGTCCCCGTTCGTGGTGGCAGCGCCGCGGAATGTGTGGCGCTGCTACCACGAACGGGCGGCGGCAGGACGGGGGCAGGCCGGGGGGCAGGACGGGGGGCAGGACGGCAAGATCGGTCGGGCGCGCACGCCCCCGGCCGCCCCAGACTGGACCCCGTGACCGACCCCGACCAGCCCGGCAGCCAGCCCGGCAGCCAGCCCGGCAGCCAGCCCGGCAGCCAGCCCGGCAGCCAGCCCGGCGACCAGCCCGCGCCGCCGCGCGGCCGCGACCGTCTGCGCGAGCTCCTCGACGCCGTGCTCGACGACGCCCACCCGCGCCTGGGCGACATGGCGCGTGGGGCGCACGCGTCGCCGTACCACTTCAGCCGGCTCGTGGCCCGCGAGGCGGGGGAGCCGCCGGTGGCGCTGCGCCGCCGGGTGCTGCTCGAGCGGGCCGCATGGCGCCTGGCGGGCGGCGCGACGGTGACGGAGGTGGCGCTGGAGGCGGGCTACGACTCGACCGACGGGTTCGGGCGGGCGTTCGCGCGGGCCTACGGGCACCCGCCGAGCGCGACGACGAGCGGCACCGCGACCTGGCTCGCCGCCCCCAACGGCATCCACTTCCACCCACCGACGAACCTGTGGGTGCGCGAGCCGTCCGCCGGGCGGGCGCGGCTCGACCCGGTGCTCGCCGTGCAGCTGCACCACGGCGTCGCCGACACCACCCTCATGCTGGAGGCGGCGCGCGGGCTCGACGCGGCGGCGTACCGACGCCCGCTGCTGCCCGGCCACCGCGTCCACGCCTGGGGCCCGCCCGAGGAGAGCGTCGCCGCCCTGCTGCAGGCCCTCGTGTTCTCGCAGGAGGTGTGGGTCGCGAGCATCGAGGGCGCCGACCACCCGGGCGCCGGCACCGACGACCTCGACGACCTCCGCGCCCGCCACGCCGTGGCCGGGCCCCGCTGGGTCGCCGCCGTCGCCGACGTCGTGGCCCGCGACGCCTGGGACGACCGCCTCGTCGACGCGCTGTGCGAGCCGCCCGAGTCGTTCGTGCTGAGCGGGGTGGGCGCCCACGTCCTGCAGTACGGCGCGCACCGCCGCCTCCTCGTGCGCCGCCTGCTGCGCGAGCTCGGCGCGCTCGACGACGCCCCGCCCGCCCCCGACCTCGGCGACCCCGTCGAGTGGGTCCGCCAGCCCATCCGACAGCCGAGCCGCCAGCCGACCCGACAGGAGCACCCGTGACCACCACCGTCTACAACACCGCCAGCAGCCTCGACGGCTTCATCGCCACCCCCGAGCACTCCCTGGAGTGGCTGCTCCACCGCGACCTCGACCCCGAGGGCCCGGGCAACCACACGACCTTCATGGCGCGGGTGGGCGCGACGCTCATGGGCGCCTCGACGTACACCTGGGTCGCGCGGCACGCCGGCGACGACCCGTGGGCGTACGACGTGCCCACCTGGGTGCTCACCCACCGCGCCGCCGAGCTCGAGGCCGCGCGCCCGGCGGGCTGGGCCGGCGCCGACATCCGCTTCGTCGCGGCCGACGACGATGCCGCGGTGCGCGCGCTCCACGCGGAGGCGGCGGCCGTGGCCGGGGACCGCGACGTGTGGGTGGTCGGCGGCGGCGAGCTCGCCGCCCGGCTCGCCGACGTGGGCCTGCTCGACGAGGTCGTCGTGGCCTACGCCCCGGTGGTGCTGGGGGCCGGGGCGCCGCTCCTGCCGCGCCACCTCGAGCTCGCGCTGCGTGGCGTCGAGCGCAACGCCGACTTCGTCGTCACCACCCACGACGTGGTGCGGGGCGGCTGGACCGGCTAGGGCAGCTCCGGTACGGCGGGCGCCGGGCCCGGCGCAGCCGGGGCGCTCGGCGTGGCCGGATCAGTCGGTGCCCATCCGGGCGGCCCCACGACGTACCCGACCTTGTCGCGCCACCGCGTCGCCGCGCGCGCGTCCTGCCAGATCTCGCGGTAGTGCCCGTACTGCAGCTCGAGCAGGTTGAACGTCGTCACCGGGGTCGTCAGCCCGTACCGCGGCCGGTGCCGCTCGGGGGCGAAGGTGCCGAAGAGGCGGTCCCAGACGATGAGGATGCCGCCGTAGTTCTTGTCGAGGTACTCCGGGTCGCTGCCGTGGTGCACGCGGTGGTGCGAGGGCGTGTTCATCACCCACTCGACGGGCCGCGGAAGGCGGTCGACGATCTCGGTGTGGGTGAAGAACTGGTAGATCAGGTTGAGGCCGAAGGCCACGTAGAGCGTCCACGGCGCGAACCCGAGCAGCGGCAGCGGCAGCCAGAAGAAGAACTCGAACCACGGGTTCCACTTCTGGCGCAGCGCGGTGCCGAAGTTCATGAAGTCGCTGGAGTGGTGGGCCTGGTGCCCGGCCCACGCGATCCGCACCCGGTGGCTGAAGCGGTGGTGGGCGTAGTAGCCCAGGTCGACGCCGAGCACGACGAGCACCCAGTACCACCACGTGTCGGTCGGCAGGTGCCACGGCGCCAGGTACGTCGAGACCGCCACGAAACCGACGAACGAGACGAGCTTGAACGCGGTGAGGAAGACGAGCGAGACGATCCCCATCGAGATCGAGGTGCGGGCGTCCTTCAGCGCGTAGCCGGTGAGGTTGTCGTCGTGGTCGAGCCAACGCAGCGCGGCGAGCTCGACCAGGATCGTCAGCACGAAGAACGGCGCGGCGTAGGTGACCGGGTTCTTCATCGGGTCGAGCAGCTCGTCCACGGGACCTCCAGGGGATGTGACCTCGAGGTAAGTTACCCCTAGGTCATATGACCTGGCTAGAGTCCGGCGCATGGCAGCACGCACCGGCACGAAGGGCGTCCCGCGCCGCGACCGCGAGGAGCAGATCCTCGCCGCGGCGCAGGAGGAGTTCGCCCGGGTCGGGTACGGCGCGGCCTCCGTCGTGACCGTCGCCCGCGCCGCCGGCATCTCGAAGCCGCTCGTCTACAGCTACTTCGGGTCGAAGGAGGGGCTGTACGTCGCGTGCGTCGACGCCGCGGGCTCCATTGTCGCCGACGAGGTCGAGCGCAGCGCCGGGCTCGGCGCCGTCGGCCTCGAGCGCGGGCTGCTCACCGTGGCGGGCCTGACGGCCGTGCTCGACGGCCGTCCGCACCTGTGGCGCGTGCTGTTCGACCCCACGGTGCCCGACGGCACCGAGGCCGCCCGGGCCGCCGCCCGCCACACCGACCGGCTCCACCGGCTCGCCGTCGAGGGCGTGGGGGAGATGCTCGAGCTCGCCGGCGACAGCGACCCCGCCGACCGCGCGCTCACCACCCGCATCTGGATCGGGATGCTCGACACCGTCCTGCGCTGGTGGGCCGAGCACCCCGACGAGCCGGGCGCCTCCGTGCTCGCCCGTGTCGAGCGCATCGCGGCGGGGCTGGCCGCCGGGCTCGGTGCCGGGCTCGCCGCCGGCTGAGCGGCGCCGTACCCCGTTCGTGGGAGCAGCGCCGCGGAAGGCCTGGCGCTCCCACCACGAACCGCCGCCGCCCCCGTTCGTGGGAGCAGCGCCGCGGAATGCCTGGCGCCCCCACCACGAACATGCAGCGGCTGGGCCGCGGTGGTCCGGGGTGGGAGGATCGACGCCGTGAGCGAGCACCCGACGTACCCCTTCGCCAAGGGCCACGGCACGCGCAACGACTTCGTGATCCTCCCCGACGCGGACGGCACGCGGCACGCGGACCTCGACCCTGCGCGGGTGCAGGCGCTCACCGACCGGCGCGCGGGCATCGGCGGCGACGGCATCCTCCGCGTCGTGCGCACGGCCGCGACCGACGACCCCGACGCGGTCGCGGCGCGCGACGCCGCCGAGTGGTTCATGGACTACCGCAACGCCGACGGCTCGGTCGCGGAGATGTGCGGCAACGGCATCCGGGTCTTTGTCCGCTGGCTCGTCGACCATGAGGGCGTCGACCCCTCCGCACCCGTCGCGGTCGCGACCCGCGCCGGCGTGCTCTCGGTGCGCGTGGACGACGACGGCCGCGTCAGCGCCGAGGTCGGTACGCCGACGCTGCTGCCCGCCTCCCAGGTCACCGTCGCCGACACCGAGGTGACCTGGCCGACGACGGGCGTCGACATGGGCAACCCCCACGCCGTCGCGTTCGTCGACGACCTCGCGGAGGCCGGCAGCCTGCTGGCCGGGCCGGCGTACGACCGTGCGCTCTACCCCGACGGGGTCAACGTCGAGTTCGTGGTGCGCCGCGGCGAGCGGCACGTCGCGATGCGGGTGCACGAGCGCGGTTCCGGCGAGACCCAGTCGTGCGGCACCGGCGCGGCGGCCGTCATGGTCGCCAGCGCGCTGGCCGACGGCGCCGTCCCGGCCGACGGCACCCCGCCGGGCGAACCGGTGGTCTACCGCGTCGACGTGCCGGGCGGCGAGCTCGACCTGACGTGGACGCCGCAGGGCACTGTGGTCCTCACCGGCCCCGCCGAGATCGTCGCCGAGGGCGTCTCCGCACTGTAGGGCCGTCGGGCGTCCGCCCAGCCTTCGCCCAGCCCCCGACGCGACGCCACCGCGGGTCGGCCCGCGGTTCACCCGCGCTCGGTCGAGTGCGGTGCGTGCCGACTTCGCGAGGTCTCGGGCAGGCGGTCGTGCGACGGCGGGGGCTGCTGGCCCTCGGCGGCGGCGTGGCGGGTGGGGTGATGCTGGGCCCACCCTTCGACGCGTTGCGCGACCCCGCGGTGGCGGCGCGCGCCACCGACCGGCCGGTGCCGCACACGACGGCCAACCTGGTGCGCACCCGCGACGGCATCACCCACGCGCAGACCGGTGACGTCACGCCGACCTCGGGGGTGCTGTGGGCCCGCGGGGAGGGCCCGGGGCAGCTGACGGTGCGCCTGTCGAGCGGCAGCCGGGTGATCGGCACCCGCGTGGGGCAGGTCGCGACCGCCGCTACCGACCTGACGGCGCGGATGTCGCTCGACGGGCTCGAGCCGGGCCGGGAGTACGCCGCCGACCTCTGGTTCACCGACGCCGCCGGGGTGGCGGGCGAGACCCGCCGCGTCACCTTCGCGACGCCGTCGACCACCCCGGCCCGCACCACGTTCGCGTGGTCGGGGGACACCTGCGGGCAGGGTTACGGCATCAACCCCGACGCGGGCGGGCTCGTGGGGTACGGCGCGGTGGCCGACCTGCGGCCCGACGTCTTCGTGCACTGCGGCGACAACATCTACGCCGACGAGCCCATCACCGACACCGTCGTCGAGCCCGACGGCACGGTCTGGCGCAACGTCGTGACCGACCAGGTGGCGCGCCCCGCGCAGACCCTGGAGGAGTACCGCGGGCGCTACCGCTACGTGCTCCTCGACGAGCACGTGCGCCGCCTGCACGCGTCGGTGCCGGTGGTCTCGCAGTGGGACGACCACGAGACGACGAACAACTGGTACCCCGGCGAGGTGCTCACCGACGAGACCACCACGCACCCCTACACCGACGAGCGGCGCGTCGACGTGCTCGCGCGGTGGGGCCGCCAGGCCTGGCAGGAGTACATGCCGATCGGCGAGGCCCACCTGCTCGGCCGCGGGGCGACGGGGTTCGCCGACCGGGGGATCTACCGCAAGGTCGCGCGAGGCGCCCACCTGGACCTCTTCTGCCTGGACCAGCGCTCGTACCGCTCCACCAACGACGAGGCCGACGGCGAGCGCCCCGCCGCCCTGCTCGGGGAGGAGCAGACCGACTGGCTCATCCGGGAGGTCACGGCCTCGCGGGCGACGTGGAAGGTCATCTCCGCCGACCAGCCCCTCGCACTGGGGCCCCGCAAGCCGGTCGACTTCGACGGCTACGGCAACGCCGACGGCGCCGCCCCGCGCGGTCGCGAGCACGAGCTGGCACGCATCCTGTCGGCCTTCCGCGCCGCCGGCGTGCGCAACGTCGTCTGGATCACCGCCGACGTCCACTTCGCCGCCGCCCACCGCTTCCGCCCGGACCGCGCGGCCTTCACCGACTTCGACCCCTTCTGGGAGTTCGTCGCCGGCCCGATCGCGTGCAGCTCGTTCGGCGTCAAGGAGCCCGACACCACCTTCGGCGCCCAGCAGGTCTTCGCGACCGGCTCGTCGGCGCCGAGCCGACGGGCGCCGACGCCGGATCAGACCTTCATCGGGTACGGCGAGATCGCCGCCGACGGCCTCCTGCGGGTCTCGTTGCGCGACGCGCTGGGTACCGAGCTGTATGCCGTCGACCTGGAGCCCGAGCCGTCCGGGGGATAACGGATCGCCAGGTGCGGCACCGCGGCCTACTCTGGAGGACGTATGAGCAACGCACCTGACTTCTCCCTCGCCGCCGAGCTGGCGGCCACTGACGACTGGGACGACGACGACTTCGTCTCGGGGTACGCCGACGAGCCCGACGACCCCGACGTCGTCGACGCCGACGGCCCCGACCCCGAGGACCTCACGACCGGCGACCTGGACCTGGTGGAGCGCCACCAGCTCCGCCGCGTCGCCGGCCTGCGCACCGAGCTCGAGGACATCACCGAGGTCGAGTACCGGCAGCTGCGCCTCGAGCGCGTCGTGCTCGTCGGGGTGTGGACGGGCGGCACGGTGACCGACGCCGAGAACTCGATGGCCGAGCTCGCGCTGCTGGCCGAGACCGCCGGCTCCGAGGTGCTCGACGCGATGTACCAGCGGCGCCAGTCGCCCGACCCCGCGACGTACGTCGGACGCGGCAAGGTCGACGGGCTGCGGGAGATCGTGCAGGCCACGGGCGCCGACACCGTGATCTGCGACGGTGAGCTGGCGCCCAGCCAGCTGCGCAACCTGGAGGACCGGCTCAAGGTCAAGGTCGTCGACCGCACCGCGCTGATCCTCGACATCTTCGCCCAGCACGCGAAGAGCCGGGAGGGCCAGGCGCAGGTCGAGCTGGCCCAGCTGAGCTACATGAAGCAGCGCCTGCGCGGCTGGGGCGGCAACCTGTCGCGCCAGGCCGGTGGCCGGGTCGCCGGCGGCGCGGGCATCGGTGGTCGCGGCCCCGGTGAGACCAAGATCGAGACCGACCGCCGCCGCATCAACACCCGCATCGCGAAGCTGCGTCGCCAGCTGGCGCAGATGAAGGGCACGCGGGAGACGATGCGCTCCGAGCGCCACCGCAACCAGGTGCCGAGCGTCGCGATCGCGGGCTACACGAACGCCGGCAAGTCGTCGCTGCTCAACCGGCTGACGGGCGCCGGGGTGCTCGTCGAGGACGCGCTCTTCGCGACGCTCGACCCCACCACGCGACGCACCACGACCTCCGACGGGCGGGTCTACACGATGTCCGACACGGTCGGTTTCGTGCGCCACCTGCCCCACCAGCTCGTCGAGGCCTTCCGCTCCACCCTGGAGGAGGTGGCCGACTCCGACCTCGTGCTCCACGTCGTCGACGGTTCCCACCCCGACCCCGAGGGCCAGATCGCCGCGGTCCGCGAGGTGTTCGCCGAGATCGGCGCCGACAAGGTGCCCGAGCTGGTGGTCGTCAACAAGGCGGACGCCGCCGACCCGCTCGTCATCGCGCGGCTGCAGCAGCGCGAGCCGCACGTGGTCGTCGTCAGCGCCCGCACGGGCGAGGGCATCGAGGAGGCCCTGCGGGTCATCGAGGGCGAGCTGCCGCACCCGGCGGAGCCGTTCGACGTGCTCGTGCCCTACTCCCGCGGCGACCTCGTCAACCGCATCCACCAGCAGGGCGAGATCGACCACCTCGAGCACACGGGCGAGGGCACCCGGGTGAGCGGCCGGGCGAACGCGGCCCTCGCGGGCGACCTGGCGCCGTACGCGGTGGGCTGACCCCGGCTGAGCCCGACTGACCCCGGCTGACCCCGACGACCTGACGACCTCGGGCCGCCCGACGGCGGCCGTGCACGATCCGACGCGCCCCGGGCCCGGCCCGGGGCGCGTGGTCGTCGTCGTGGTCGTGGTCGAGGAGCGTCGATGCCTCGCGGACGTCCGGTGTCTGTACCCTTTCCCGCGTTTGCGTTCTTCTCGCCCACGACAGAGCAGGTAGTGCATGTCTCGCGGAATCCTCGTCCGGCTGCTGTTCGTCGTCGCCCTGCTGGCCGCCTGCGCGGCCGCGGCGTGGAGCATCCAGCCCCGCCTCGGCATCGACCTCGAGGGCGGCAGCCAGATCACGCTGACGGTGCTGTCGGAGGAGGAGGGCGAGGAGCCCACCGCCGAGCAGGTCGACCAGGTGGTCGAGGTGCTGCGCCAGCGCGTGGACGGCATCGGCGTCAGTGAGTCGACCATCGTGCGGTCGGGCTCCGACCGCATCATCGTCGAGCTGCCGGGCGTGCAGGACCCGGACGACGCCCTCGATGTGGTGGGCCGCACGGCGCAACTCGAGGTGCGTCCCGTGGTCGACCAGTCGACCATCGACCCGACGGTGCTGGGCACGATCGTGGAGTGCTCCGAGGCCGAGGACGACGCGCAGTGCCAGGCCGCGGACGACCAGTCCGGCGCCCCCATCGTCATGGGCCCGGTGGCGCTCAAGGGTGACCAGATCACCGGTGCCGCCGCCGAGCAGCCGCAGAACTCCACCGGCTGGGCCGTCACCGTCGACTTCTCCGGCTCGGGCTCCGACGCGTTCGGCGAGCTCAGCAAGACCGCCGCGTGCGCCACCGGCGACGCCGGCCGCATCGCGATCCTGCTCGACGACGAGGTCATCTCGTCCCCGCAGGTGACCGTGGCCTGCGGTGCTTCCATCACGGGCTCCACGCAGATCACCGGCAACTTCAACCAGTCGCAGGCCAGCGACCTCGCCGTCCTCATCGAGGGCGGCTCGCTGCCGCTGCGCATCGCCTCGGAGGACGACGGCGCCGACATCGCGCCCGACGTCCGCACCATCGGCCCCACGCTCGGTGACTCGGCGATCGAGGCGTCCGCCGAGGCCGGCGTCATCGGCCTGCTGCTGACCGGCCTGTTCATCGTCTTCGTCTACCGCTTCGTCGGCTTCCTCGCCACGGTCGCGCTCGCGACGTACGCCCTCATCTCCTACGCGATGCTCGTCATCGTCGGGGCGACCCTGACGCTGCCCGGCCTCGCCGGCTTCGTGCTCGCCATCGGTCTCGCGATCGACGCGAACGTCCTCGTGTTCGAACGAGCGCGGGAGGAGTACGCCGCCAACCGGGCCTCCGGCCTGCGCCGGGCCCTGCAGGTCGGGTTCAACAAGGCGTTCTCCGCCATCCTCGACTCCAACGTCACGACGCTGCTCGCGGCGGTCCTGCTGTTCTTCCTCGCCTCCGGCCCTGTCCAGGGCTTCGGTGTCACCCTCATCATCGGCACCGTGGCGTCGATGATCTCGGCGCTCGTCGTCGCCCGGGTGTTCACCACCGCCGGTGTGCAGCCGCGCTGGGTCAACCGCAAGCCGAAGATCACCGGTCTCGCCAACGTGGGCCGCGTGCGCACGTGGTTGGAGCGCAAGCGCCCGAAGCTGGTGCAGCGCCGCAACGTGTTCCTCGGCATCTCCGGTGCCGCGGTCGTCCTGGCCGTCGCCGGCATCGCCACCCAGGGGCTCAACCTGGGCCTGGAGTTCACCGGCGGCCGCAACGTCGTCTACGCCACCGAGTCCCCGATCGAGCCGGACCGGGCCCGCGACGTCATCGCCGACGCCGGCTTCCCGGAGGCGACCGTGCAGAGCGCCGACGCCGGCGACATCTCCGTGCGCACGGGCCGGATCTCCGACGAGGAGGAGCAGCAGATCCGCGACGCCCTCGACGCGGAGGTCGGGGTCACCGACGTCGTCACGGACGACAACCTCGGTGCCGCCCTCGGTGGGGAGCTGCTGCGCAACGCGATCATCGCGTTCGTCCTGGCGCTCGCCGCCCAGATGATCTACCTGGCGTTCCGGTTCAAGTGGACGTTCGGCGCCTCCGCGGTGCTCGCCATGGCGCACGACGTGGTGATCGTGGTCGGTGTGTTCGCCTGGCTCGGCAAGCCCATCGACGGTGTCTTCCTCGCCGCGGCCCTGACGATCATCGGTCTGTCCGTCAACGACACCGTCGTGGTCTTCGACCGCGTCCGCGAGAAGTGGTGGGGGTCGAAGGACGACGACGAGTTCATCGACGTCGCCAACGACGCCGTCGTGGAGACCCTGCCCCGCACGGTCAACACCGGTCTCGGCGCCATGTTCATCCTCGCCGCGCTCACCATCCTCGGTGGCGACTCGCTGCAGGACTTCGCGCTCGCGCTGCTCATCGGTCTCGTGGTCGGCACGCTGTCGACGATCACGCTGGCGACGCCGCTGCTGACCTACCTCAACCCCTTCTCGCCGTTCGGCCGGGAGAAGAAGGAGAAGGTCGTGCGCGACCCGACCGACTCCGGCGCGGTGGTCTGACCCGCGTCACCAGCACGACCCACCGACGGGCCCGCCGCACCACGCGGCGGGCCCGTCGGCGTTCCCAGCCGTCCCCGCAACCGTCGCGGGGGCTGTGGAGGCGCCGTACGACGGGAGCCGCCGCGCGGCTAGGGTTCTCCAGTGCCCGAGGAGACCCCGACCCCCGACCGCGTGCGGGAGGTGCTGGCGACGGCGGTCTCCGGGCTGGGCGGTGCGGAGCGCGAGGGCCAGGTGCGGATGGCCGAGGCCGTCGCCGCCGCGCTGCGCGACGAGCAGCACCTGCTCGTCCAGGCCGGCACGGGCACCGGCAAGTCGCTGGCCTACCTCGTGCCGTCGATGCTCCACGGCGAGCGGGTCGTCATCGCCACCGCGACGCTGGCGCTGCAGCACCAGCTCGTCGAGCGCGACCTGCCGCGCCTCGTCGGCGCGGTGAAGGGAGAGGCGGGGGTCGACACGTCGTACGCGGTGCTCAAGGGCCGGTCGAACTACGCGTGCCTGCACCGCATCCGCGAGGGCGTGCCCGACGACCAGGGCGTGCTCGTCGACGTGCCCGAGGGCTCCATGGGCGCCGAGGTGCTGGCGCTGCGCGCGTGGGCGGAGGAGCAGGCCGAGTCGGGCGGCCCCGGCGACAAGGACCACGCGCCGCGCCACAACGACCGGCTGTGGCGCCAGGTGAGCGTGAGCGCGCGCGAGTGCCTGGGCGCGGCCCGCTGTCCGTACGGCGAGGAGTGCTTCGCCGAGCGGGCGAAGGAGAAGGCGGCCACCTCCCAGCTCGTCGTCACCAACCACTCCCTCCTCGCGATCGACGCCATCGAAGGCATCCCGATGATCCCGGAGTACGACGCGGTGGTCGTCGACGAGGCCCACGAGCTGGTCGCGCGCGTGACCCAGGCGGCCACCGACGAGCTGACCGCCGGCGAGGTCGACCGCGCGGCACGCCGGGCCCGGCGCCACGTCGAGGAGTCGGACTCCCTCGGCAACCCCGCCGACGACCTCGCCGACGCCGCCGAGGCCCTGCGGGCCGCGATGGGCGAGACCGAGGGCGGACGCCTCGACACGCTCGGCGAGGAGCTCTCCGACGCCCTCGTGCTGGTGCGCGACGCCGCCCGCGAGTGCGTCTCCGCGTTCGCGAAGGAACGCGGCAAGGACAAGGACGGGGAGGGCGACGCGGGCAAGGCCCAGGCCAAGGCCGGGGTGCAGGAGGTCTTCACGACCGCCGAGCGGTTGGTGGCCAACAGCGACCACGACGTCGTGTGGCTCTCGAAGCCGTACGCGCCGGGCCGCGACCGCGTGCCCGACCGGCTCTGCGTGGCGCCCCTGCAGGTGTGGGGCCAGATGCGTGACCGCCTGCTGTCGGAGTCGACGGTCGTGCTGACGAGCGCGACACTGATGCTGGGCGGCGACTTCGACGCGGTGGCCTCGACGATGGGCCTCAAGCCCTCCGAGCGCGTCGCCGAGGGCGCCGAGCCGCAGCGGCGCCGTACTCCCGGGGAGAGCGGGCAGGGCCCCACCGTGCTGCCGTGGCGGGGTCTCGACGTCGGCTCGCCGTTCGACTACGGCAAGCAGGGGATCCTGTACGTCGCGCGCCACCTGCCCACCCCCGGCCGCGACGGGCTCGGCCCGGCGCAGCTCGACGAGATCGTGCGGCTCGTCGACGCCGCGGAGGGCCGCACCCTCGGGCTGTTCTCCTCGCGGCGGGCCGCCGAGGCGGCGGCCGAGGCGGTGCGCGAGCGGCTGCCCCACCTCACGACCCTGGCGCAGGGCGACGCGCAGCTGTCGGAGCTGACGCGCCAGTTCGTCGACGACCCGCACACGAACCTGTTCGGCACCCTCGGGCTGTGGCAGGGCCTCGACGTGCCGGGGGACACCTGCCAGCTGGTCATCATCGACCGCATCCCGTTCCCGCGCCCCGACGACCCGCTGATGTCGGCGCGCCAGAAGGCCGCCGATGCCGCGGGCGGCAACGGCTTCATGCAGGTCGCGGCCACCCACGCCGCGCTGCTGCTCGCCCAGGGCGCGGGTCGTCTCATCCGCACCACGGAGGACCGCGGCGTCGTCGCGGTCCTCGACCCGCGGTTGTCGACCGCGCGCTACGGCCGCTTCCTCGAGGCGAGCCTGCCCTCGATGTGGCGCACGAGCGACCCGGCGGTGGTGGCGAAGGCGCTCGCGCGCCTCGCCTCGGTCACCGCCTGAGCCGCACGAGCCGCACGAGCCGCCTGAGCCGCCCGGGCCGCCCGGGCGACCTCACCAGCGCAGCAGCGACTTCCCGTCCCAGGCGGTGCGCCCGGTCATCGCCGGCAGGCCGAGGAACTTCGCGACCGTCGGGGTGACGTCGACGGTGTAGGCCGGCTCCGACGACGAGCCGCGCCGGATCGCCGGGTGCCCGCCGCTGAGGAAGAACGGGATGGGCCCGGTCGCCGGGTGCCCGTGGTTGCCGGGGATCGGGTTGCTGACGACACTCGGGTCCGAGAAGCGCCACCCCGCCTGGCAGTAGACGATGACGTCGCCCGCGTTCGGCCCGAGGCGCAGCGACGGCGTCCGTACCCGGTCGTGGGCCGAGAGCACGCCGGGCTGGGCCGCGGCGACCTGCAGCATCCGGCGTACGCCGGCCTCGCGGCCCGACGCCGGGCCGGTCCAGTAGAGGAGGTCCGCGCCGCCGTTCTGCGCGATGGCGACCTTGCCGCGCAGGAGCGGGTCGGCCTCGAGGGGCCGCGTCAGCGAGATGACCTTGTGGGGCAGCGACCAGTCCATCGAGTGGTCGGCGAGCACGACGAGCATCGACTTCTCCCAGCGGCCGGTGGCCTTGAGCATGTCGACGAAGCGCTTCACCTGCTGGTCGGTCGCGACGAGCGCGGTGCGGCGCAGCACCTCGAGCGAGAGCCCGCCGGTGAGGTCGGTGTGCCCGACGCGGTCGACGTCGCCGAGGTTGACGAAGACCAGGTGGGGGTCGAACTGCTCGACGATCGACAGCGCCGCGTCCATCGTGAAGGCGTCGGGCGCGTGCCCGCTGATGGGCACGATGGGCCGCGGCTCCCAGCGGAAGGTCGCCTGGCGCCCGAAGATGCCGTAGAGGTACTCCTTGCTCAGCACCGTCCCGGCGGTGAGGCCGTGCTTGCGGGCCCACCACAGCAGCGTGGGGGCGACGAGGTCGCCGGGCCGGTCGAGGGTCCGCTCCTCACCGATCGTGCGGTCGAAGATCGAGTTGGCCGGCACGCCGCTGCGGTCGGGGCGCACGCCGGTCATCATCATCACGTGGTTCGGGATGGTCTCGAGGATCGGCATCGACCGCCCGCGCGGGAAGTTGAACCCGCCGTCGCGCAGCGCGCGGAGGTTCGGCATGAAGCCGGAGTCGATCTCGTCGGGGCGGCAGCCGTCCACGACGAGCACGTAGGCCCGGTTCCAGCTCTTCGGCGCGGCCTGCGCGGGGGCGCCCGCAGCGGCGGAGAAGAGCAGGCTCGCGCCGCCCGCACCGGCGACCTTGAGGAAGGTACGACGCTGCGCCGCCGGGCGCTGCTGCTCGCGTTCGGGATCACCGTCGAGGAACGGCGAGGGCCCGGAGGAACGGTGGTCGTGGCCCATGTCAGTTTCCTCCCACGGGCCCGGCGGCCCGGCTCAGCTTGTTGGTGCCGGCGAGCGTCTGGAACGACGCCGCCCAGGTGGAGCCGGCGTTCCGCTGGTCGCGGGGGCCGGTGGTGTACCAGTCCATCTGCGCCCGGGCGGGCGTCACGTCGAGCACGGAGTAGCCGTGGCTGTCGAAGTCCAGGTAGCGCACGTGGCGGTTCGCCGTCCTGATGACCGTCTCGACGGCGAGGCTCGCCGTGCGCGGCGGGGCCCCGAGGATGTCCTTGAGGTTGTTCGACGTGACCGAGCTGGCGACGAACTCGACGCCGGCCGAGCGGCCCAGCGGGTAGGTGGCGACGTCGTACGGCAGGTCGGCGGCCCACCCCGAGTGGATGTCGCCGGTGACGAAGACGGTGTCGCGGATGCCCTGGTCGCGGATGTGGGTGAACAGCTCGCGCCGGTCGTCGGTGTAGCCGTCCCACTGGTCGACGTTGTAGGGCGCGCCGTCGCGCGGCAGCAGGCCGGTGACGTCGTTGACCGGGTCGATGAGGTCGGTCGGCAGCTGGGCGAAGGTGACGGGCGCGATCATCACGGGGTTGCCGACCAGCTTCCACTGCACCGCGGTGCTGGCCACCGCCTTCTTGAGCCACGCGAGCTGCTCGCGGCCGGTGATGGTGCGGGCGGGGTCGCTCACGGCCGGGTCGACGACCGGGTAGGCGACCTGCTGGTCGCGGTAGGTGCGCAGGTCGAGCATGCTCAGCTCGGCGAGGGTGCCGAACCGCAGGCTGCGGAACAGGCGGGTCCCGTCACCCAGCGCGGCGGTCGAGCCGAGCCGCACGGGCATCCACTCGTCGTACGCGCGGTGGGCGCGCGAGCGGCGCGTGGCCCAGTCGCCCTCGCCCGGCTGGTGGTTCTCGGCGCCGTCGCGCCAGGCGTCGTTGGTCGACTCGTGGTCGTCCCAGGTGACGACGAACGGGTACTTCGAGTGCAGCCACTGGAGGTCGGGGTCCTCCTTGTACTGCCCGTGGCGCTGCCGGTAGTCGGCGAGGGAGACCATCTCGCGGGCGGGCACGTGGCGGCGCACGTCGACGTCGTCCTGCCCCATGCCGTACTGCCCGGGTGCGTACTCGTAGAGGTAGTCGCCGAGGTGGAGGATCGCGTCGAGGTCGTTGCGGGCCGCGAGGTGGCGGTAGGCGTGGAAGTAGCCCGCCTGCAGGTTGGCGCAGGAGACGACGCCCATCCGCAGGCGTGCGGGCGCGCTCGTGTAGGCCGGCGCCGTCTTGGTGCGCCCCACCGGGCTGGCCACGCCGCGGTGGAGGAAGCGGTAGTAGTACCACCGGCCCGGCTGCATGCCCCACGCGTCGACCTTGACCGTGTGGTCGGCGGCGGCGTCGGTGCGCACGGTGCCGCGGGTGACGAGCTGGCGGAAGCGGGTGTCGGTCGCGACCTGGTACTCCACCGTCACCGCCGGCCCGCGGCCCGAGCCGGGGGTGGCGTCGGGGGTGGGGGTCACACGGGTCCACAGGACGACGCGGTTGGCGAGCGGGTCGCCGGAGGCGACGCCGTGGCGGAAGTACGGCGACGCGCCGGCCAGCGCGGCGCGGGCCTCGTCGTCGTCGAAGGGGCTGACGACGAGCGCTGCGGCGCCGACGAGGGCGCCGCCGGCGAGCACGGTACGGCGGGGCACGGACGGGAGGGCGAGCTGCTGCTCGACTCCAGCGTCGGTGCGGGTGGGGGATGAGGCCTCGGTCACACCTCATTGAACGACGAAAAACGGGCCAGGTCCCGCGAACGGTGATGTGAGCACCGTCCGGACGGCGGGAGTTCACCCGGAGGTCGACTGGGTGGGTGGGGCGGCGGGTGCGGGCGGCGGGTGCGGACGGCGGGTGCGGGTCAGAAGAAGGAGAGCACGTAGCTGCCGAGCAGCGCGACGATCACGAGGAGCGCCACGATGCGGGCCCAGGTGGGGATGGTGCTGGTGTGGTCGTCGGTCGCGGGCTGCGACGCCGGCACGTCGCGCAGCTCCGGCGGGTCGTCGAGGTCGCCGTCGTACGTCGCGCGGCCGAGCCCCGAGGGATGGTGACGCCGGGCCTCGAGTTCGCCGGAGCAGCGGTCGAACCAGGCGTCGACGGCGCGTGCGTCGTACACCTGCGAGCGGTGGACGAGGGCGAACGGCCGGGTGTCGAGGGGGCCGGGGTGGAAGCCGGTGCGGCGGCCGCGCTGCACGTCGTCGAGCAGCGTCGCGACGTGCCGGTCGACCGCGGCGATGTCGTAGCCGTCGGCGGCCTCCAGCACGGGGAAGCGGGGCGCGTCAGCCGACATGGCACCTCCTCGGAGCGGGTCCCCGCAAGGGTACGGCGCACCCCGCCCGACCGGGGCATCGACCGCGGGTGGGACGGCCGGTGCCCGGGCGGGCGCGGGTGCAGGTGGCTCAGAGGCGGCGCAGGACCGCGGTGACCTTGCCGAGGATGGTGGCGTGGGTGCCGTCGATCGGGTCGTACGCCGGGTTGTGCGGCAGCAGCCAGACCTGGCCGTTCTTGCGCTGGAAGGTCTTCACGGTGGCCTCGCCGTCGATCATGGCCGCGACGATCTCGCCGTTCTCGGCGTTGGGCTGCTGGCGAACCACGACGTAGTCGCCGTCGCAGATCGCGGCGTCGACCATCGAGTCGCCGGAGACCTCGAGCAGGTAGAGGGTGCCGTCGCCGACGAGCTGCTGCGGAAGGGGGAAGACCTCCTCCACGCGCTGCTCGGCCAGGATCGGGCCGCCGGCGGCGATGCGCCCGACGACCGGCACGTACGTCGCGGCCGGCTGGGCGTCGCCGATGCCGGTCTCGTCGAGGACGGCGTCGAGGTCGGGGTCGGTGACGGAGGAGACGGCGGCGCGCTCGGGGGAGCCGGGGGTGACGACCTGGATGGCCCGCGGCCGGTTCGGGTCGCGGCGCAGGTAGCCCTTCTCCTCCAACGCCTTGAGCTGGTGGGCGACCGAGGAGGAGCTGGTGAGGCCGACCTGCTCGCCGATCTCGCGCATGCTCGGCGGGTAGCCCTGGTCGTCGAGCGCCTGCGTGATGACGGCGAGCACCTTGGCCTGGCGGGGGGTCAGGCGGGCCTGGCCGGCGGCGGGCTCGGGAAGGGCGGACAGGTCCTCGACCGTGGCGCCCGTCTCGTCGCTCTTGCTGCTGCTGGCCATCTCCGCCTTCTTCCCGCGCCGGGGCGCGCTCCGTCTGCCTGTTCGGTGGACCGGTTCCGTCGTGCGCCCGGGCCACCGTGCCGCTGCGTCGGGCATCGGGCCGGGCCCGGTCGACGCAGGTCACGCTAGTCGTTCGTGACCTCCGGCATCAAACATCTGTTCGAACCGGCGTGTCGGTCGGCGTGCGGGGAGGCTCGAAGAAATGTTCGACTGCACCCTTGATTGGTTCGAACACCTGCTCTACTGTCGAGCACGTGTTCGATCGAACGGATGATCGACAGTGGGTCTGGAGCGGTTGCGGATCAGAACTGTCGGTGGCCGTCGGTAGACATCAGCTCGTCCGACCCGACTCCTTCCCCTGGAGGTCATCATGAGCAGCACGTACGCCGTTCCCGCCGTCCGCACCCGTCGTCCGGCCGCGCCGCGCTCCGTCGCCGCGCAGTCCGCTCGTCGCAGCACCGTGCGGCTCACCCACCGGGGTCGTGTGGTCGTCGTCGCGCTCGCGCTCCTGGTGATGCTCGCGCTCGGCGTCGTGCTGGGCTCCGTCTCGTCCGCTACCGACGAGCCCGGCCCGACCGGCACGACCGAGACGGTGCGCGTCGGCGCTGGCGACACGCTGTGGGCCATCGCGTCGGAGCGGGCCGCCGACGGCGAGAGCGTCCAGAGCGTCATCGACGAGATCCGCTCCCTCAACGCGATGTCGAGCGGCTCGCTGCAGGCTGGTCAGCTGCTGGTGGTGCCCACCAGCTGACCCCGGCCGCCCCGCGCCCGGCATCCCGTCGGCGCGCGCTCGGGCGGCCACAGACCCCGACAGGTCGCTTCGACCCCGACCTGTCGGTCCACCGGGGAAGAACCACGAGGGGCGGAGCTTCGGCTCCGCCCCTCGTGCCGTTGGTGGTGCGCGTCCGTCGCCCCCGGTGGTTGAGGTGCTCGCGCTAGCGAGCCTCGAAACCACGTCCTGACCCGCGGCGGGGCGACGGCACCGGTCAGTCGGTGAGGACGGGTGTGGCTTCGTCGACCTGGAGGGGCACGGGTGCGCTGGGCATGGTGACGGTGCCGGCGACGTCGAGCCAGGGGCCGCCGTTGACGCGGTAGCGGGCTGACCAGGTGGTGGTGACGGTGACGTCGTAGCTGCCGGTCTGTTGGTAGCGGTGGGTGACCTGCAGGTCGGGGTAGGGCGCGCCGGGCGTGCTGGTGGTGGCGGTGGTCCCGTCGCCGTAGGCCCAGGTGTACGACGTGGGCGTGATGTCGAGCTCGACGGCTTGGCCCAAGAGAGTGACGGTGGTCGTGAACGGAGCGGCCTCGGTGTAGAAGTTCGTGTCGAAGTTGACCAGGGTGAGCCCGTCGGGCGGCTGGATCGTCAGGACGGTCTCGGGCAGCGGAACGGACTGGAACGCCTGGAGAACGAGCGCCGGGGTGATGACCGGTGCGGCTGCCGCGGCGGGGGCTGCGCACTCGGACGTGACCGCCGATGCCCCGGCGAGCAGCCCGATGTGCGACACCGCATTCAACGCCCCCTCGCCGCAGGCCACCGGGGCGTAGCAGGGGTTGATCAAACTGAAAAAGCTGACCGGGGATGGCAAGCACGCGTGGGCGTTGTAGTTGGCCGCCCATGCGGCCATCGGATCGAAGTTCTGAGAGTTGCTGCTCTCGTTCTGGCGGCCCTGGCCGGCCTGGTATGTGCCGCCGCCCGTGACATTGCCACCCACAATGTTGAAGCTATCGATTCCGGGAGTCACCTCTTCCTCTCCGTCGGAGAGGGCGACCGCCGACGTTGTCGGTGCAACCAGGAATGCCGTGGCAAGCGCTGCCGCTAGGCCGCGGTTGCTGCGTCGAGCCATGACACCTCCCACGATCCGTCGGTCCGCTTCAAGCCGAAGGTGAGGGTTCCGGTGCCTGTAATCGCGGGGTCCTCGATCACGTTGTCGGCGATCTCAACATTCATGAGGACAACAACGTCGGTAGTGGCTCGATCGGGAGCCTGGGGATCGAACGTCTCGCCTCCATCAACGGTCCACGAGCCCGGTTCCGCGTCTCCGAAAGTGCTCTCGATGTTGTCGATGGCCGCGGCACAGTTTTCGCACCCGGGTGCCAGGGCCCTGGCGGAGTCGCCCACCCCGGTCAGGAAGGCGTAGTTCACCAACTCGACCCAGTGTTCGACGAACGCGATGGCGGCTGCGTCGTCGTCGCCGGTGGCCTCGTCGGGCAGTGGCGGGGGCGTAGAGGCGGTGCTGGTCGACTCGACCGGTGCGCCGGAGCTGCTGGTGCCGCCAGTGGGGTCGGCGTCGTCGGTCTCGCCGGAGCTGCTGGTGCAGGCGGTGAGTGCCGTCGTACCGGCCAGGGTGCAGGCGAGCAGGCGTCGTCGCAGGCGCATGGATCCTCCCGAGGTGTCCGGCGCCCCGATCGCGCCGGCGTGCTGTCGAATCTAACGAGACTCGCGGGGCGCGGCTACCCGTCGCACGGGCGCCTGTGGACGAAGGCGTCGATCAGCGGAGCCGCGCCCACGCGGTGCAGGACGAGGCGTGGCGATCGACTTCGCTGCGCAGGGAGCACGCCACCGGGCGTCGTGTCGACGGGCTGTGCGGGGGTCTGCTGAGCAGACGTGGCGCAGCAAACCTCCGCGCAGGTGAATACGGGTGGTCAGTCGGTGAGGATGGGTGTGGCTTCGTCGACCTGGAGGGGCACGGGTGCGCTGGGCATGGTGACGGTGCCGGCGACATCGAGCCAGGGGCCGCCGTTGACGCGGTAGCGGGCGGACCAGGTGGTGGTGACGGTGACCTGGTAGCTACCGGTCTGCTGGTACCGGTGGGTGACCTCAAGGTCGGGGTAGGGCGCGCCGGGGGTGCTGGTGGTGGCGGTGGTCCCGTCGCCGTAGGCCCAGGTGTACGACGTCGGCGTGATGTCGAGCTCCACGGCTTGGCCCAGGAGGGTGACGGTGGTCGTGAACGGAGCGGCTTCGGTGTAGAAGTTCGTGTCGAAGTTGACCAGGGTTAGGCCGTCGGGGGGCTGGATCGTCAGGACGGTCTCAGGCAACGGCACGGACTGGAACGCCTGCAGGACGAGTGCCGGGGTGATGACCGGTGCCGCGGCGGCGGGGGCTTCGCACTCGGAGCGGACGGCCGATGCTCCGCCGAGGAGCCAGCCGGCTGGGACGGCGTTCAGCTCGCCGTCCCCACATGCCACCGGCGCGATGCAGGGTGACGCTAGGCCCGCGATGGGTAGGCAGGTGTGCGCGTTGATGTTGTCTGCCCACGCCTGAACGGGGTCTACGACTTCGGGCGCCCGGGCACCGTTGGTTGAGCCTTCTGAGCGGGTTTCGGCGTACGTCTCCCCGCCAGTACCCGCGTCGCCCCATACATCAAAGCTGCCCGCGCCCGATCCGACATCGGTGTCGCGGTCACCAGCCGCCTGCCACGCCGTTCCGAGAATGCACCCTGCAGCGAGTGCTGTGACCCCGAGAGTTCTTGATACGGCGCGAGGGCGCTTCATGACTCTTGCCCGTCCGCCCAGGCCACGTTCCACGATGTTTCGTCGACGCTGGCGAGACCAAACGTGAAGATGCCCGATCGAGTGACCGTGGCGCTTGCCTCAGGGCCGTCGAATACCTCGATGTCCGTGACGATGACTATGTCGGTTCGAGGAGCATCGTCTCCCTGTGGTGCCAGTGCGTCGGGATTGGCAATCTGCCACCTGCCCGGCGGGCCCTCGCCGAATGTCGACTCGATGTGGTCCAGGGCAGCCGCGCAGGCCTCGCAGCCAGTGGACAAGGCGCGCGCTGGGACGGTGTCACCGGTCTGGAAGCTGTAGTTCACCAACTCCACCCAGTGCTCGACGAAGGCGATGGCGGCTGCGTCGTCGTCGCCGGTGGCCTCGTCGGGCAGCGGCGGGGGTGTGGGGGCGGTGCTTGTCGACTCGACCGGCGCGCTCGAGCTGCTGCTCGCGCCGCCGCTGGGGTCGGCGTCGTCGGTCTCGCCGGAGCTGCTGGTGCAGGCGGTGAGGGCCGTCGTACCGGCCAGGGTGCAGGCGATCAGGCGTCGTCGCAGGCGCATGGATCCTCCCGAGAGGTGTCCGGCGCCCCGATCGCGCCGGCGTGCTGTCGAATCTAACGAGACTCGTGGGGCACGGCTACCCGTCGTACGGGTGCCTGTGGAGAACCGTCAGCGTGCGGCGCGCTTGCCGCCGCTGGGCCGCGGGGGACTCTCGGGGGCGGTCGGCGCCGCCGGGCCGCCGAGCGTGCGCAGGGCTGCCGCGCCCAGCAGCAGCGCGATGAAGAGACACGCGATGGCGCCCAGCGAGGCCAGCGCCACGAACCACCAGGCAGCGCCCTCGCCGGCGCGCGCGGTGGCCCCGAAGTCGATGGCCACCCAGACGAGGTAGCCCCACGCGACGACCGTCACCGTGATGCCGAGGGCCAGTGCGGCGAGGCGGCCGCGGGGGCGGGGCGCAGCGGTGGACTCCCGTCGCGAACCCGCTCTCTTCCCTCCCCGCACCGCTCCATCATGTCCCACCGTCCCCAACCCCGCAGGCGGTTCGCCGGACCCCGTCCGCGGGCCTGTGAACGGCTTCGCCGGACCCCGTCCGTGGGGCCGCGACACGCCGTACCGGACGTCTCGCGGGGCGCTGACCTGCGGGTTCGCCGACTGGTCCGGACGGGTGTCGGGAGACACGCCGATCCGCTTGCACCTCTAGGGGACCGCGCGTACGGTTACCCCCACATCTAGTACTTACAGCCGTGTAGTTATCCACATCTAGTTCACAGGCCCGGGTCTGGATACCCACACGAAGTGCAGATCCATCCACAGGTAGACCCCGTTCCATACACACCCCCGCGCCCGAGAGGAGCTTCGTCGTGCACTGCCCGTTCTGCCGCAACAGCGACACGAAGGTCCTCGACTCGCGGGTCGCGGAGGACGGCGCCTCGATCCGTCGCCGGCGCGCGTGCCTCGGGTGCGAGCAGCGATTCACGACGGTCGAGCAGATGCAGCTGACCGTGGTCAAGCGCTCGGGCGCCTCCGAGCCGTTCAACCGCGAGAAGGCGATCGCCGGCGTGCGGAAGGCCTGCAAGGGCCGCCCCGTGAGCACCGACGAGCTCGCCTGCCTCGGTCAGCAGGTCGAGGACGCCCTGCGTGCCTCCGGCTCGGCGGAGTTCCCGGCCCACCAGGTCGGGCTCGCGATCCTCGGCCCGCTCCGCGAGCTGGACGAGGTGGCCTACCTGCGCTTCGCCAGCGTCTACCGCTCGTTCGAGTCCGCCGCCGACTTCGAGGCCGAGATCGCCCTGCTGCGCCTCGACCGGGAGGCCGCGGCGGCCGCCGAGGGGAGCGACACGAAGAGTGTCGGTGCCCCCGGTCAGCATCGTGAACGGGCCACGTCAGCCACCTCCGGCTGACCACCAGACCGCCCGGCGCGTCGTGGGGAAGCGGCGTGCCGGGCGCACCACTCCTTCCTCCGCAGCAGCACCCATCTACACCGCAGCAGCACCCAGCAACCGGAACACCCGTCGTCGCGGCCTTGTTGTGCAGAAGGCCTCTCCGGCCCGCGACGGCGACCCCAGAACGACACCACGCAGCGACCGAGAGTGACGAGGAGATTCCATGACGGAGACGGTGAGCGGCCCCGGAGCAGCGGGCGCCGCAGGTCGGTCGAACGGCTCGACGGGCCTCACCATCGACCGGGTGTTCAGCAGCGGTGTGCACCCGTACGACGAGATCACCTGGGAGCGTCGGGACGTCGTCCAGACGAACTGGAAGACCGGCGCGACCGTCTTCGAGCAGCGCGGGGTCGAGTTCCCCGACTTCTGGTCGGTCAACGCCTCCACCATCGTCACGTCGAAGTACTTCCGCGGCGCCGTCGGCACCGACGCCCGCGAGTGGAGCCTCAAGCAGCTCGTCGACCGCGTCGTGAAGACCTACGTGAAGGCCGGCGTGGAGCACGGCTACTTCGCGTCCGAGGCCGACGCCGAGGTCTTCGAGCACGAGCTCACCTGGCTGCTGGTGCACCAGTACTTCTCGTTCAACTCGCCCGTGTGGTTCAACGTGGGCACCCCGTCGCCGCAGCAGGTCTCGGCCTGCTTCATCCTGTCGGTCGACGACTCGATGGACTCGATCCTCAACTGGTACAAGGAGGAGGGGTTCATCTTCAAGGGCGGCTCCGGCGCCGGCCTCAACCTCTCCCGCATCCGCTCGAGCAAGGAGCTGCTGTCCAGCGGCGGTACGGCGAGCGGCCCGGTCTCCTTCATGCGCGGCGCCGACGCGTCCGCGGGCACCATCAAGTCGGGCGGCGCCACGCGTCGTGCGGCCAAGATGGTCGTCCTCGACGTCGACCACCCGGACATCGAGGAGTTCGTGGCGACGAAGGCGCGCGAGGAGGACAAGATCCGCGCCCTGCGCGACGCCGGGTTCGACATGGACCTCGGCGGCAACGACATCACCTCGGTGCAGTACCAGAACGCCAACAACTCGGTCCGCGTCAGCGACGAGTTCATGCGCGCCGTCGAGGACGGCACCGAGTTCGGCCTGCGCGCCCGCCAGACCGGCGAGGTCATCGAGACCGTCGACGCCCGCGACCTGTTCCACAAGATCGCGAAGGCCGCGTGGGAGTGCGCCGACCCGGGCCTGCAGTACGACGACACGATCAACGACTGGCACACCAACCCCGAGACGGGCCGCATCACCGCGTCCAACCCCTGCTCGGAGTACATGTCGCTCGACAACTCGTCGTGCAACCTGGCGTCGCTCAACCTGCTGAAGTTCCTGCGCGACGACGACACCTTCGACGGCGAGCTGTTCGCGAAGGCCGTCGAGGTCATCATCACAGCGATGGACATCTCCATCTGCTTCGCCGACTTCCCGACCGAGCCCATCGGCGAGACGACCCGCAACTACCGCCAGCTGGGCATCGGCTACGCCAACCTCGGCGCGCTGCTCATGGCCATGGGCCTGGGCTACGACTCCGACGGTGGCCGCGCGATGGCGGCGACCATCACGTCGCTCATGACCGGCACGTCCTACAAGCGCTCCGCCGAGCTCGCCGCGATCGTGGGCCCCTACAACGGCTACGCCCGCAACGCCGAGGCGCACCAGCGCGTCATGCGCAAGCACCAGGCCGCCAACGACGTGGTCCGCACGCTGCACACCAACGACACCGCGGTGCACCGCCTCGCGACCAAGGCGTGGGCCGACGTCGTCGAGCTGGGCAAGGTCAACGGCTTCCGCAACGCGCAGGCCTCCGTGCTCGCGCCCACCGGCACCATCGGCTTCATGATGGACTGCGACACCACCGGCATCGAGCCCGACTTCTCGCTCGTGAAGTTCAAGAAGCTCGTCGGCGGCGGCTCCATGCAGATCGTCAACCAGACCATCCCGCGCGCCCTGAAGAAGCTGGGCTACCAGCCGGAGCAGGTCGAGGCGATCGTCGCCTACATCGCCGAGCACGGTCACGTCATCGACGCCCCGGGCCTGCGCCAGGAGCACTACGAGATCTTCGACACCGCCATGGGCGCCCGCTCCCTCAAGCCCATGGGCCACGTGCGGATGATGGCCGCGGCGCAGCCGTTCCTCTCCGGCGCGATCAGCAAGACGGTCAACCTGCCGGAGACGGCGACCGTCGAGGAGATCGAGGACGTCTACCTGCAGTCGTGGAAGCTCGGCCTCAAGGCCACCGCGATCTACCGCGACAACTGCAAGGTGGGCCAGCCGCTCTCCGACGGTGGCGGCAAGGCCAAGAAGGACGCCGCGGACGCGGCCGACGCCGCTGCGGCCCAGGTCGTCGAGAAGGTCGTGGAGAAGGTCGTCTACGCCCCCACCCGCAAGCGCCTCCCGAAGTCCCGCGTCTCGCGCACCACGTCCTTCACGGTCGGCGGCGCCGAGGGCTACATGACCTCGGGTGCCCACGAGGACGGCGAGCTCGGCGAGATCTTCCTCAAGCTCGGCAAGCAGGGCTCGACCCTGGCCGGCGTGATGGACGCGTTCTCGATCGCCGTCTCCATCGGCCTGCAGTACGGCGTGCCGCTCGAGACCTACGTCTCGAAGTTCACCAACCTGCGCTTCGAGCCCGCCGGTCTGACCGACGACCCCGACGTGCGGATGAGCCAGTCGATCATGGACTACATCTTCCGCCGCCTGGCGCTCGACTACCTGCCCTTCGACGAGCGTGCCGGTCTCGGCATCTACTCGGCCGAGGAGCGTCAGCGCCACCTCGAGACGGGCTCCTACGAGCCCGTCGAGGAGACCGGCTCCGCGTCCGAGCTGCTCGAGGCCCCGGCCATCGAGATCAAGCCCGCCGCGGAGGAGGAGAAGGTCGCCGAGGCGCCCGTCGTGACGTCGGCCGCCAAGGAGGCGCACACCTCCGCCGAGCTGCTCGAGAAGATCACGGGTACGGCGGTCGACTCGCCGCTGTGCTTTACCTGCGGCACCAAGATGCGCCCCGCCGGTTCCTGCTACGTCTGCGAGGGCTGCGGCAGCACCAGCGGCTGCAGCTGACCCGGCAGCGTCACGGAGGGCCGTCACCCCACGGGGTGGCGGCCCTCCGCCGTACCCGGCCTGGATCAGCATGACGCCCCCGGCCACTCACCGCCCCAGCCGTTCCCGCCACAGCCGCACGACCTCGTCGGCGGCCGCCGCCATGTCGGCGTGCTCCCAGGTAGCGCCGCACGACCCACCCGGCGGCCTCGATCTCCGCGTCGGTGTCGCGGTCCCGGGCCGTGTTGTTCGCGATCTTCCACGCCCACCAGTCGGCGTTGCTGCGCGGCAGGTGGAAGTGCTCCGGGCACCCGTGCCAGAAGCAACCGTCGACGTAGACGGCGATGCGGGCGCGGGTGAGGGCCACGTCGATGGTGCGCCTCCGGTTGCCCGGAACCTTCTGCTGCAGTCGGAAGCGCAGCCCACGACGGTGCAGCGCCCGCCGGAGCTCGACCTCGGGCGCCGTGTCACGCCGGGCGAGCGTCGACATCTTGGCCGACAACGCGCCCCCTGGCGCGACCCGCCCGGGCTCCGGGGCGCGGGGTGCGGTCACGACGCCATCCTGCGGCCGCCACCCCCGGTTCGCCCCACCCTCAGCGACCGCCCGCAGCGCCCTCGGCCGCCCGCCCGCACCGCTCGCCGAGCTCCCGGAACGCCTCGACGAGCTCGGGCGGTCCGACCACCTCGAGGTCGGCGTCGTACCGCAGCAACGACGCTGCGAGCGCCGGCCACGACCACGCGCCCTGGATGAGTCGAGTACGCCGTACCCCCACGGCCTCCACCACCCCGTCGCCGGCGAACGGCGCGACCCGGCCCACGGGCAGGTCGACCACCACCTCGCCCGTGCACGGCCAGGCGACGCCGCCCGCGGCCGCCCCACGGAACCGCCCCACGACGTACGTCGCGACGTCGACACCGCCCGGCAGCTCCCGCGGCGCGAACCGCGGGCCGTTCGGCACCCGCGGCGTGATCCGGTCCGCCCGGAACGTCCGCCACTCGGCGCCGTCGAGGTCCCAGCCGACGAGGTACCACCGGCCCCGCCACGTCACCAGGTGGTGCGGCTCGGCCCGCCGCGGCCCCGCGTCGGGCTCGCCCGCGGCTCCGCCCGCCGCGCCAGCCGCCGACACGTAGTCGAACCGCAGCACCTCCCGGGCGTGCACCGCCGCGCCCAGCGCCACCAGCACCGCCCCGTCCACCTCGGCCCGGGCCGAACCACTGCCGGGCGGCATGCCCACCACCTCCAGCGGCAGGGCGTCGAGCCGGTGCCGCAGCCGCCCGGGCAGCACCTGACGCACGGAGGTGAGGGCCCGCAGCGCGGCCTCGCCCACCGCCGTACCGAGCCCGGAACCGCCCCGCGCCACCACCTGCAGCGCGACAGCCAGCGCGACCGCCTGGTCGTCGTCGAAGAGCAGCGGCGGCAGGTCGGAGCCGGCGTCGAGGCGGTAGCCGCCGTCGGGTCCCTTCGTCGCCGTGATGCGGTAGCCGAGCTCCCGCAGCCGGTCCACGTCGCGCCGCACCGTCCGCCCGCTCACCTCCAGGCGGTCCGCGAGCACCTCGCCCGGCCAGTCCCGCCGCGACTGCAACAGCGACAGCAGGGCGAGCAGGCGCGAGGAGGTCGTGGACACGGCCCCAGGATGCCGGAAGAACAGGACACTTCCTGACCTCTACCCAGGCCACGGTGGTCTCGAGGCGGTCACCCGGACCGCACCAGCAGAGGAGCACCCGTGAGCATCACCACCGTCACCCACGTCAACCTGCGCGGCACCGCCCGGGAGGCGCTGGCCTTCTACCGGTCCGTCTTCGGCGGCGAGCAGACCGTCGTCACCTACGGCGACGCCGGCCAGGCCGGCGACCCCGCAGGCGCCGACGAGGTCATGTGGGGCCAGGTCGTCTCGGCCGACGGCTTCCACGTCATGGCCTACGACGTGCCCGCCGACCGCCCGCACGCCGCGGGCATCGCGCCGTACTTCGTCTCCGTGCGCGGCGCCGACGCCGACGAGATCACCCGCTACTGGGACGCGCTGACCGCCGACGGCACCGGCACCACTGTCGTCGTGCCGCTGGGGCCCGCCGGTTGGGCGCCGCTCTACGGCATGGCCACCGACCGGTTCGGCGTCACCGGGTGCTCGACGTCGCGGTCCCGTACGCCGGCTGAGCCCCGGGCCACGCACGAGGGGGCGGCCCGGCGGGGAGCCGGGCCGCCCACACCCCCGACGTACCGTCGAGGAGGACCGGATCGATCCGGCCCCGCCCGGCGGAGCCTCGGCACGAAGGGGAGATGACTGCATGACGCACGACCACGACACCCAGGACGACGTCGCCAAGGTCGCGGAGCTCGTCGACCAGGCGCGCATCGCGATGCTGACGACCATGACGTCGGAGGGCCGCCACGTCAGCCGCCCGATGGCGCTGCAGGACGTCGAGTTCGACGGCGACCTCTGGTTCTTCACCTACGACGACTCGCCCAAGGCGGCCGAGGTGCGCACGCACCCGCAGGTCAACGTCTCGTTCTCCGACGACAAGCACAACGCCTGGACGTCGATCTCGGGTGCCGCCGAGCTCGTCCACGACCGGGCCAAGGCCGAGGAGCTGTGGGCCGCGCCGCTCGAGGTCTGGTTCCCCGAGGGTCTCGACACGCCCAACCTCGCGCTCATCAAGGTGCACGTCGAGACGGCCGAGTACTGGGGGGCCTCGCAGTCCCGGGTCAAGCGGCTCATCGGCGGCGTGCGCGCCGCCGTCACCGGTGACCCCGGCAAGTTCCCCTCCACCAACGAGACCGCGCGGCTGGACGCCTGATGAGCGGCCGGTTCACGCCCACCCGCCTGGTCTCGGCGGCCACCGCCGGGTACGGCGTCTTCGCCCTCGCCCGCCCGCAGCACCTGCCCGACGCCCTCGGCATCACGGGCACGGAGCGGGCGAGCTACCTCGGGCTCGCGAAGACGTACGGCGTCCGCGACGTCCTCGTCAGCCTCACCGGCGTGCTCGGGTCGAGGAAGGCCGGCCGCGTCAGCCTCGGGCTGCGCATCGCCTCCGACCTCACCGACTGCGCCCTGCTGCTGCAGAAGCTCGACGACCCTGCCGCGCAGCGCAAGACGGCTGCCGCCACGATCGGGTGGGCGCTGCTCAACACCGCGGTGCTCGTCGCGGACCTCAAGGACGACTGACCGGCGGCGCACACCGGCGCGGGCCCCCGTCGTACCGTTCCCGCCTCAGCGGAGCGGCGCGGCGGGGGCTTCCTGCTGCTCGGGCTCGTCGACCACGAGGTGGCGCAGGGCCAGGCCGGCGGCGAAGCCGAGCGGGAACATGATGACGCCGTAGACGGCGGCCGGCACGGCCAGCTTCTCGTTGTCGAGCACGCTCACCGCGACCGTGATGGCCAGCGTGCTGTTGTGGATGCCCACCTCGAAGGCCGACGACATCGCCTGCCGGGCGCCGACGCCGGCGGCGCGGGGCACGACGTACCCCAGCAGCAGGCTGCCGACGCAGAACAGCGTGGTCACGAGCCCGACGTCCGCGAGGTAGTCGCCGATGTCCTCGCGCTCCGCGAGCAGGGCGCCCACCACGACCAGCGCGAGCACGACCGCCGAGGCGATGCGCACGGGCTTGTCGGCCCGGGCGGCGAACCCGGGGGAGGAGCGTCGCACCGCCATGCCGATCGCCACGGGCACCAGCACGATCGCGAAGACCTGCAGCGACTTGCCGAACTGCAGGCCGATGTCGCCGGCGCCCGAGGGGTCGAAGTAGCCGATCGCCAGGTTGACCACGAGCGGCAGGCTGACCACGGCGATGACCGAGTTCACCGCCGTCAGGGTCACGTTGAGCGCGACGTCGCCGCGGAACAGGTGGCTGAACAGGTTGGCCGTCGTGCCGCCCGGCGACGCGGCCAGCAGCATCATCCCGACCGCCAGCAGGGGGTCGAGGTCGAGCGCCACCACGAGTCCGAAGCACAGCAGCGGCAGCAGCACCAGCTGCGCGGCGAGTGCGACCACGACCGGCTTGGGCTGGCGGCCGATCCGGCGGAAGTCGTCGACGGTCAACGACAGGCCGAGGCCGAACATGATGACGGCGAGCGCGAGCGGCAGGCCCACGGTCAGCAACGAGGTGTCCACGGCTCCTCCTGGGGACGGGTGGGCTGACTGTGACACGGATCACCCCGCCTGTCCCGCTCTTCGCCCGGCTGGCCGGTGCGGGGCGCCGTGCCAGACTCGCCCCGTGGAGCCGCACCCCGCGCCCGACGCCGTCACCGACCCGGCCGCCGACTGGCCGCCCCACGGCACCGAGCGGCGACCGTGGCGGTCGCAGTCGGGCCGCGGCCCCCGGGCCGACCGCGACGTCCGTTCGATCGACGTGCGGCTCCCGCCCCGCATCGCGGACGAGGTCTACGAGCCGAGCCGCGCGCTGCGCACCCACCTCGCGACGGCCCTCGACGGGTTGGTGCGCCTCGACCAGGTGCACGGGCGCAACCTCGGCGCGCTCAACCAGCTGCTCCTGCGCACCGAGTCCATCGCCTCCTCCAAGATCGAGGACGTCGAGGCGAGCCTGTCCGACTACGGCAAGGCCCTCGTCGGGCAGCGGGCCAACGCCTCGGCGGTGTCGATGGCGGCGGCGACCGAGGCGCTGTCGGGGATGGTGGTGCGCGTCGGTACGGCGGGCGAGCTCACCGCCGACGGGCTGCGCCGGGCCCACCACGACCTGTTCCGCCGCCACCCCGACCACGCCCGCAACGCGGGCACGGTCCGCGACCGGCAGAACTGGATCGGCGGCAGCGACTACTCGCCCCGCAACGCCCTCTTCGTCCCGCCCCCGCCGGAGACGATCGACGACTACCTGGCGGACCTGTTCGCGTTCGCGAACCGGGACGACGTGCTGCCGCTCGCGCAGGCCGCGATCGTGCACGCCCAGTTCGAGTCGATCCACCCCTTCGTCGACGGCAACGGTCGCATCGGTCGCACCCTCATCCACGCGGTCCTGCGGCGCCGCGGCGTGACCCGCAACCTCACGGTGCCCATCGCCTCGGGGCTCACGGCCCACCGCGAGCGCTACTTCGAGGCGCTCGGCGACTACCGCCGCGGCCGCGCCGCCACGATCATCGGCCTGCTCGCGTCGGCGACCATGTGGGCCACCCACGAGGCCCGCCGCACGGTCACAAGCCTCCAGGTGGTGCACGACGACTGGAGCGAGCGGCTCGACCACCCCGAGCCGGGTACGCCGCTCGCCCGGTCCCTGCGCGTGCTCATGGCCGAGCCGATCGTGACGCCGGGCGTCGTCGCGGCCCGCCTGGGGATCGACGACGTCGCGGTCGAGGAGGTGCTGCGCCGGCTCCACGCCGCGGACGTGCTCGCGCCGCTGACGCCGCGGCGGACCGACCGGGTGTGGGGTGCCCACGAGGTGCTGGACGAGGTCCGCGACCTCAACACCCGCATCGAGTCGCTCAGCCTCCGCGACGCCGGGGACCGGCGCGACGGGCCCGTCTGGGCGCGGGCGTGGGGTCGCTGAGCCATATTGTGATGGTGACAATTACTCGAGTAGCCTCCGTCTCGACGCACGCGACGGGACGGGGGACGGCATGAGCGGGACGTGGACCGACGACCAGGTCGACCGGGGGGTCGGCGTGCTCCTCGCGAGTGCGGCGGGCGACGCGCTGGGTGCCGGCTACGAGTTCGGGTCGGCGCCGTTGCCGCCCGTGTGCACCGCCCCCCGGATGATCGGCGGCGGGCTCGGCGGCTTCGCCCCCGGGGAGTGGACCGACGACACCGCGCAGGCCTTCGCGATCGCCGAGGTCGCGGCCACCGGCGCCGACCTGCGCTCCGAGCCCGCACTCGACGCGGTGGCCCAGCGGTTCGCGGACTGGTTCGCGGCCGGGCCGGCCGACGTCGGCATCCAGACGAGCGCCGTGCTGTCCATCGCCGGCGCGACGACCACCGCGCCGGCGATGCGCGCCGCCGCCGCCCAGGTGCACGCCCGCACCGGCCGGTCGGCCGGCAACGGCTCCCTCATGCGCACCGCCCCGGTCGCCCTCGCCCACCTCGACGACCCCGCGGCGCTCGTCAAGGCGGCCCACGCCGTCAGCGCGCTGACCCACCACGACCCGCTCGCGGGCGAGGCGGCCGCGACGTGGTGCCTGATGGTGCGCCACGCGGTCCTCACCGGCACGTACGACGGGGCGCGCGACCAGCTCGCCCACCTGCCGCCCGCGGCGCGCGACCGCTGGTCGAGCATGCTCGACGAGGCAGAGGGCCGCCCGCCGTCGACCTTCACCGAGAACACCTGGGCCGGGGGCGCGCTGCAGGCCGCGTGGTCGGCGATCGTCCACACCCCGGTGCCGGACGGGGCCCCGGCCGCGCACCTGCAGGACGCCCTGGCCACCGCGATCCGCATCGGCAACGACACCGACACGGTCGCGGCGATCGCCGGTGCCCTGCTCGGCGCGCGGTGGGGGGCGTCCGCCGTACCGCGGGAGTGGTCCGAGCCGCTCCACGGCTGGCCCGGCCGGGCGGCCGGCGGGGACGCCCGGGGCCTGGTCGCGCTGGCGACGTCGGCGCTCCGGGGTGGAGCGGCCGGGCACGGGGCGACGCCGTGAGCGACGACGCGCGGGGGGCCGCGCTCGCGGCGCTCGGGCCCGAGGTCATGCGCCTCGCCGCGCGCCGGTCGACGTCGTACGAGGGGTCGGTGCTCGACCAGTCGGCGTTCCGGATCCTGTGGCGGCTGGTCGAGGACGGGCCCAAGTCCCTGACCGACCTCGCCGACGAGCTGCAGCTCGAGCGCTCCACGGTCAGCCGGCAGGTCAGCGCCGCCGTCACCCGCGGCCTGGTCGAGCGCACCGCCGACGAGGACCTGCGGGTGCGGACGGTGCGCCCGACGGCCGCCGGCCTCGCGGCCTACCGCAACGACATCGCGCTGCGGGCCGCCGTGTGGGGCGCGGCGGTCGCCGAGCTGGGGGTGGACCGTGCCCGCGCGCTCGCCGCGGAGCTGCGGAGCTTCAACGACGCGCTCGACCGCGCGCACGGGCACGGCGCCCCCGAGGGCTGAGGGTCAGACGGCCTCGGCGGCCTCGCGGTCGACGGAGCCCGCCGGGCCTGCCGAGCCTGCCGAGCCCTCGGGCGCGCGGCGGCGCGGGATGAACGCGGCGATGGCGATGCCGAGGAACGCCGCGACGGCGCCGGCAGCGAAGCACAGCTGGAACGCGCTCTCCGCGGGGATCTCGATGCCGCCGCCCAGGGAGTGGGTGCGGCTCGTGAGGATCGTGCCCATGACGGCGGCCGCGATCGTCGTGCCCATCGAGCGCATGAGCGCGTTCAGCCCGACCGCGGAGGCCGCCTCGCGAGCGGGCGCCGCGTCCAGGATCAGCGTCGGCATGGCCGCGTAGCCGATGCCCACGCCAGCCGAGGAGACGCAGGAGGCGACGAGCAGCTGCCACGGCGCGTCCATCATGAACAGGGCGACCAGGTAGCCCACGCCGAGCACGAACGCGCCGGCCATGAGGGTCTGCTTGGCGCCGACGGTGGTGATGAGGCGGCTCGAGATGGGCGCGAACACCATCATCATCAGGCCGGCGGGAGCCATCCACAGACCCGCCGCGAGGATGCTCTGCCCGAGGCCGTAGCCGGTCATCTCCGGCAGCTGCAGCAGCTGGGGGACGACGATCGACTGCGCCATCATGCCGAACCCGATCGCGACGGCGGCGATGTTCGTCATCAGCACGGGCCTGCGCGACGAGGTCCGCAGGTCGACCAGCGGGTCGTCCTGGCGCAGCTCGTAGGCGCCCCAGGCGAGCAGCACGAGGAGGCCCGCGACGACGGCGCCGATGGTGCGGGCGTCGCCCCAGCCCCAGGTGGTCGCCTTGGAGATGCCGACGAGGAACGAGACGAGACCGACCGCGAGGCCGAGGGCGCCGACCACGTCGAGGCGTCCGGGCTGGGCGTCGTGCACGTGCGGGATCGCCACCCAGGTCAGCACGAGGATGACGGCGGCGAGCACCGTGGCGACCCAGAAGAGGGCGTGCCAGTCACCGACCTGCACGATCCACGCCGACAGGGGCAGGCCGATGGCGCCGCCGACGCCGAGGGTGGCGCTCATCGCGGCCGTCGCGGTCGCGGTCAGGTGGGGAGGCGTGACCTCCCGCATCAGTGAGATGCCGACGGGGATGAACCCCATGGCCAGGCCCTGCAGCGCGCGGCCGACGAGCATCGGCACGAGGCTGTCGGCCAACGCGCAGACGAGCGAGCCCACCACGAGGATCGCTGCGGAGGCCACGAGCACCCGCTGCTTGCCGACGAGGTCGGCGATGCGCCCGGCGACCGGCATCGCCACGCCCCCGGCGAGCAGGGTCACCGTGACGACCCACGCCGCGTTGGACGCGCTCGTGCCCAGCAGCTCGGGGAGCTCGGACTGGATGGGGATGACGAGGGTCTGCGTCAGGGCGGCGGCCAGGCCGCCGACGCAGAGCACGACGACGGCAGCCACGGGGCTGGCGCCGGCCGGGCGGGTGGGTGCGGACACGGGTTGCTCCTCGGGTGGACGACCCGTGCACCCTACACATGCTTGCCGATGGCAACTATCGAGACGGTGTGAGGTCCCGGTCACGCCGTGGTCCGCGACCGGTACGACGCGCCCCGTGCGGCAGACTGGCCCCGGGCCGGAGGTGCCCACCGCCGGCGAGGTGCGCCGGCGTACCCGTCGGAAAGGCTGTCTGGTGTCCACGCACGCGAACGTCCTCGACGATCTGGAGTGGCGCGGTCTCATCGCGAACTCCACCGATCGCGACGCCCTCCACTCCCACCTGGGCTCGGGCAGCGTCCGCTACTACGTGGGCTTCGACCCGACCGCGCCCAGCCTCCACATGGGGCACCTGGTGCAGGTGCTCACCGCCCGCCGGCTCCAGGAGGCGGGGCACACGCCGTACCTGCTGGTGGGCGGGGCGACCGGCCTCATCGGCGACCCGCGCGACTCGGGGGAGCGCACGCTGAACGCGCTCGACACCGTGAAGGAGTGGGTGGACAAGGTCCGGGGCCAACTCGAGCCGTTCCTGTCGTTCGAAGGCCCCAACGCCGCGACGATGGTCAACAACTACGACTGGACCGCGTCGCTGTCGACCATCGACTTCCTGCGCGACATCGGCAAGCACTTCCCGGTCAACCGGATGCTGGCCCGCGACACGGTGCGCCGGCGCCTCGACTCGGGGATCAGCTACACGGAGTTCAGCTACGTGCTCCTGCAGTCGATGGACTTCCTCAACCTCCACCGCGACCACGGGGTGACGCTGCAGTTCGGCGGCTCCGACCAGTGGGGCAACCTCACGGCAGGGGCGGACCTCATCCGGCGGGTGGAGCAGGGCCACGCCCACGCGTTCAGCACCCCGCTGCTGACGAAGTCCGACGGCACGAAGTACGGCAAGACCGAGGGGGGAGCGCTGTGGCTCGACCCCGAGATGCTCTCGCCGTACGCGTTCTACCAGTTCTGGCTCAACGTCGAGGACGCCAAGATCGGTGAGCTCCTGCGGGTGTTCACCTTCCTGAGCCACGACGAGATCACCGACCTCGAGGCCCGCAGCGCGGAGAAGCCGTTCCTGCGCCTGGGCCAGAAGGCCCTCGCCCGCGAGGTGACGTCGCTGGTCCACGGGAGCGAGGAGACCGACCGCATCGAGGCCGCCTCCGCGGCCCTCTTCGGCGGGGGCGACCTGCGCGCGCTCCCGGGTACGACGCTCGCCGCCGCCCTGGTCGAGGCCGGGTCGGTCACGGCGCCGGCGGGGGACGGGCGCCTGGGGGTCGTCGACCTGCTCGTCGAGACCGGGCTCGCGAAGAGCAAGGGGGAGGCGCGCCGCACCATCTCCGAGGGCGGCGCCTACCTGAACAACGAGCGGGTGACCGACGCCGACCTGGTTCCGGGACCCGACGACGCGCTCGACGGCGGATGGCTGGTGCTGCGCCGCGGCAAGAAGAACCTCGCCGGCGTGCAGCTCGTCTGACCCGGCCCCGCTCGACCCGATCGACTCCTCCGTGGGCCCGCTTCGTGCGGGCCCGCGGTCGTTCCCGGGACGGGGGTACGGCGGCCCGCCCCGCCCCGGGCGGGGGTGTCAACCGCCTGTGCGCCACGTCACGCCGCCAGCGTTTGACGGCCTCCACCTCCCGGCGTAATGTTCTTCCTCGTTGCCCGGAACGCGACGGGGAGCAAGACCGAGAGGTCGGGCTTCCGGCGCGGGTGACCACCACAAACTGAGCAGGCCTCGGAAGAGGTTGGAATTGCCGTGTGCGAAACCAGCTGATAATGAGGCTTACGAAGTATGCGGTGAATCGGACGAAAACCCCCGAGTTTGCATCTGGGAAATCATCCGGTAATGTTTCACCTCGCAAGCCCCGAGGGGCCGGAGAGATACCGGTCAAGCGGTGCGCGTGTGATTCTTGAGAACTCAACAGTGTGTCATATAAGTCGACGGATTAGTTTGTTTGTTTTTGCCTCGTCGGCTCGCTGGTGGCTGGTTCCTTCGGGGGCTTGGTCTTCTGGTGGGTTGATGTTTCTTTGGTGGAGACGGATTTTCGATGTCGTAAGATGTCGGGGTTTGTTTTCTGTCTGGGATGAAGGCTTCATTGTTGAAACTCGGCTGGCCCCTATGGGGTTGGTTGGGGTTTTGTTTTCGATGGAGAGTTTGATCCTGGCTCAGGACGAACGCTGGCGGCGTGCTTAACACATGCAAGTCGAGCGGAAAGGCCACTTCGGTGGTACTCGAGCGGCGAACGGGTGAGTAACACGTGAGTAATCTGCCCCTCACTCAGGGATAACCGCGGGAAGCTGCGGCTAATACCTGATATGACATGGTCTCGCATGAGGTCGTGTGGAAAGTGATTCAGCGGTGGGGGATGTGCTCGCGGCCTATCAGCTTGTTGGTGAGGTAGTGGCTCACCAAGGCTTCGACGGGTAGCCGGCCTGAGAGGGTGACC